>JAFDGR010000188.1 GCA_019309145.1 Deltaproteobacteria bacterium
TTCAATCATATTAGTCGCCCTGGTTATTGCCTATAAACAGAGGGTCATGCTTTTTTTTGTCCTGGCAGCCTATACGCTTTCCGGGCCGGTGATTACCCTGTATCGCATGCACGCGAAACGCGCCGCAGCGAGCCAAACCACTGACGGGGCCCTCCCCCCGACACAGAAAGAACCAACGAAAACGGGCGAAAACAGGATATCGCAGTAAGCCCCATGAGAATCACGGGCGGCAAAGTCAAGGGCAGACATCTGGCGACGGTGAAAGGGCTCAGTATCAGGCCGACGTCCGACCGGGTCAGAGAGGCAATTTTTGACCTTATTGGACAGCACTGGGAGGGGAAACGCGTTCTCGATCTTTTCGCGGGCACCGGCAGCCTGGGATTAGAGGCATTGAGCAGGGGTGCTTCGGAGGCGCTTTTTGTAGACCATTCTCCTTATGCGCTCAAGCTCCTTAAAAAAAATATTGAACGGTGTGGATTCGCCTGTTGCAGTACAGTCATGCGAAGGGATCTGCGGAAAACGTTTCCGGGAAAAAATCTGTTCGGAAAGGATTTCTTTCATCTCCTTTTTATGGATCCGCCTTACCGGAAAAACCTGATTCCGAAAGTGATGGGAGACCTAGCGGTATCTTCCTTGCTCTCTCCCGGCGCTTTGCTGGTTGCGGAATGCTCAAAAACCGAACATCCACCTTCTCCCATCGACCCTTTTGTCCTGCATGATACACGCACTTATGGTGATACAAGAATTACCATCTACACATACGAGGTTGAGGAATGAACGGGAAAGCTGCAATTTATCCAGGGACATTTGATCCGATTACCAACGGCCATATCAGTATTGTGAACCGTGCACTCACCATCTTTGATAGATTGATTATTGCCATTCTGAACAATCCGCAAAAGGAGCCACTCTTTACCCTCGAAGAACGAATAGATATGATAAAGGAGAGCCTCAACGGCGCACCGAACGTGGAGGTTGACACCTTTGATGGTCTTTTGGTGGACTATGCGGTCAAGAAAAAAGCCAATGTCATTCTCCGGGGATTGCGGGCTCTTTCTGATTTCGAATATGAATTCCAGATGGCACTCATGAACAGGAAGTTGAACAGGGATGTACAGTCCATTTTTCTCATGACCGATTACAAGTGGTTTTATATCAGTTCCACTATTATCAAGGAAGCCGCCAGCCTGGGCGGTGACACGAGCGGGCTTGTTCCGGAAATCGTAGACAGGAGACTGAAAGAAAAATTCAATTTTGCAAAAAATACTTGACACATCTTTTGTCATGAGCAATAGTGCAAGGTCAAAAGATTGAAATTAATGGGTAATATTGCTGAAAGTACCAGACGAGGAGGATGAAAAGTGGCCCTGACGAAAGAAAAGATTATCAGCAGCATTTATCATCAGGTTGGACTCAGCAAGAACCGTTCCAGGCTTGTCGTCGAGACGCTTTTTGAGATCATCAAACAGACATTGGAACAGGGAGAAGACCTCTTGGTCAGTGGTTTTGGCAAGTTCGTGGTCAAGGAAAAATCAGCCCGGAGAGGAAGAAATCCCCAGACAACGGAGGACCTTCAACTGAGGGCCAGAAGAGTAGTGGTTTTCAAGACTTCCGGTGTACTGAGGAACAAGATTAACCAGGGCTCTAAAGACTCACAATAAAAGCCTCCTCAAACCCCATCTCTTCCAATTTTTTTTCTACCTTCCCCGCCTGCTTCAAGGTCGGAGATCTTGAAACCCGAAGCCGGTAAAGGGGGACGCCACCCGGAGTCTCAAGCACTGTGATGTGCACATACTGAAACAACACCTTCAACCGCTTTGCCAGCCGTAAAGCATTTTCCCGCTCACGGAACGCGCCGACCTGCACCGTAAAAATTCCCTTTTCAAGATCGCTCACTTCAACCACCGGTTCCTTGCCGGATTTCGAATCATATTCTCCCACCTGTCTCCCAAGGGCCTCTATTCGGACCTTCGCAACGCCCGGCCCGATCAAACCAATATCCCGGGCAGCGGCATAGGAAAGATCAATGATCCTTCCCTTCACAAACGGGCCCCGGTCATTTATTTTCACCACCGTCTGTTTCCCGTTTTCCAGGTTGAGGACCCGCACATAGGTGCCCAGCGGTAATGTCTTGTGCGCCCCGGTTTTCCGGTACATGTTATACGCTGCACCGCTGGCCGTAGGTCTTCCGTGAAAATCCTTTCCATACCAGGATGCTTTCCCGGTCTGGACAAATCCATGGGAGTGAGGAAGCGGATAGTACCGCTCTCCATTGACAATATAGGGTCTGAATCCCGGCCCCTGTTTTTTCGGGGCGATGACAACTGTTTTTTTCCCCGGTGGCGGGGCCAACACCATGTGACTCCTTGGCCTGGCGCAGGAAGAGAAGACAAAAACAAGGCTCAATAAAAGAGGAAAAAGGTATTTATTCACCGGCATTCTCCCGAACATTTGTACGACCACTCTTCTCCAACAGTCTTCCAGCGGGGCTCCCACAGAAGCGCTTCCCGATACTAGCAGAGACACCGATTTTTTCAACCCCAATTCTTCCTGTTCCTTTTTGCTTGACACTCTTGTGAATTTTTTCTAGAGTTCACATCGTAATTATATTGTAGTTATAATGTAATTACTCCTTCCAGACGTTTTCCATGGAGAAAACGCCATCTTAGACCATTCCAAGGGAGCATGTACCATGAAATTAGCAGAAAAAATCGCAGTGGTGACAGGAAGCAGCCGGGGAGTAGGCAGAGCGGTAGCCCTTGGCTTTGCCGCTGAAGGCGCCAATGTGGTCATCAATTACACCTCGAATGAAAAAGCAGCAAACGAAGTTATTGACCTCGTTACGGATATGGGCCGTAAGGCAATTGCCGTAAAGGCCGACGTGGCCAACAAGGACGAGGTTGACCAACTTTTTGGGCAGACTCTGGAAGCCTTTGGGAAGATAGATATTCTTGTGAACAACGCCGGGTTCACCCGCCCTGCCCTGATGCTCAAGATGACAGAAGAACAATGGGACCAGGTGGTTGATATCCATATGAAAGGGGCATTCCTCTGCGCCCAGGCTGCAGCAAAGCATATGAAGGAACAGCGGGCCGGAAAAATAATCAATGTTACTTCAGTCGCCGGTCTCGTGGGTACCGTTGGTCAGATCAATTACAGTGCCGCAAAAGGGGGCATTATCAGTATGACCAAATCCATGGCCAGGGAGTTGGCAAGATACAACATTTGCGCCAATGTCATATCCCTGGGTATCGTGGCCACCGACATGACCGAAAAGATTCGAACAGACGAAAAACTCAAGGACATTTATATGAACAGAATCCTCCTCAAACGCTTTGCTGAACCGGAAGACATATCACCGGCCTTTGTTTTCCTGGCCTCGGATGACAGCAATTATATTACCGGTCAGCTCCTGTGTGTGGATGGAGGTTATGGCATGATCTAGTATCATGAGCAATAACGTAAAACGAATTGATTTTTTCACCGTTCGACTAATCAATAAAAAGATCAACAAGGAGGGGAAAAATGGCAACAATACCAGACAAAATCCTGACATGGCAGATGGTGCAACCAACTTCTCGCGACAGGGAAACAGGCGAAGTAACGCCGGGAAAGATTGAAAAAACAGAGATTCCTGTTCCTGAACTGGGACCGGGGGAGGTCTTGGTGGAGGTGGCCGGATGCGGGGTCTGCCACACGGACCTTGGCTACTTTTATGATGGTGTCCCGACCGTGTCCAAGCCGCCCCTGACCCTGGGGCATGAGATCGCGGGTACCGTGGTAGCCGGCGATGAGGCCTGGATCGGAAAAGAGGTTATCATCCCGGCGGTGATGCCCTGCCGCCAATGTATCCTCTGCAAAACAGGGAGAGGGAATCGGTGCCTCAACCAGAAAATGCCGGGAAACAGCCTGGGAATTTACGGTGGATTTTCCAGCCATATCCCGGTTCCCAGCATTGATCTTTGCGAAGTCACGGACCGCGGAGAATTTCCCCTTGCACACCTGGCGGTGGTGGCTGATGCCGGTACTACCCCGTACCAGGCTGCCAAACGGGCTGACCTGCAGCCCGGTGACAACGTGGTGGTCATCGGGATCACGGGCGGGGTCGGGCAGTATGTGGGACAGATCACAAAGGCCCTCGGTGCCAAAACCGTGGTCGGGATTGCCCGAAACCAGGAAAAGCTCGATCGGGCGCTCAAGTACGGTGCCGACTTTGTCATTAACTCCACAGAGAAGGACGCAAGGACCATTTCAAAAGAATTCAGGGGCCTCTGCAAGGAAAACGGCCTTCCCACTTTTGGATGGAAGATCTTTGAGGTGACCGGGGTCAAGGCAGGCCAGGAGATCGGCCTCGCGCTCCTTGGTTTCGTGGGAAAACTGATCGTTGTGGGATTCGGCCTGGCCAAGACCGAATATGCCATTGGTCGGCTCATGGCCTTTGACGCGGATATTATCGGCACCTGGGGATGTCTCCCCGAATATTATCCCATTGTGATGGATATGGTGCTCCGCAAAAAGATCGATATCGGGCCCTTTGTGGAGACACGGCCCATGAGTACTATTGTAGAAACCTTTGAAGAAGTGCACAAGGCGGGTTCCCCTGCCAAACGAATTGTCCTGACCCCCGATTTTTAGGCGGTTGTTCGCACATACCGTTACAAAAACAGCAGGACAAGGAGTTTCTTACCGGGCTGTTGCTCAGCCCGACAGCCGCCGTAGGCGGAATACTAAAAATGAAATGAAGGAGGGAAAGACTATGAGTTTGGAATGGATGCCGAGAGATAACGGAAAGAAGGATCACTTGCTGCATACCGATGTTCACTGGGGGACCGAACCACCGTGCGTCGTGTACGAGAAAAAGCCCCTGACGGACCCGAAAGGCAACGTGGTGGAAGGACTTTACGTAGCCTGGATCCGCCTCAATAACCCGAAACAGTACAATTCATACACCACTGAAATGGTCAAAGGGGTCATTGCAGGGTTCGACAATGCATCCCTTGACAGGAGCGTTGTGGCAACAGTTTTCACCGGGACGGGACCGTTCGCCTTCTGCACCGGTGGAAATACAAAGGAATACAGTGAGTATTACAGCCTCAGAAATGACGAGTACGGCCAGTACATGGAACTGTTCAACGGCATGGTGGATGCCATCCTGCGGTGCAAAAAGCCCACAATTTGCAGAGTCAACGGGATGAGGGTTGCCGGAGGCCAGGAAATCGGTATGGCCTGCGACCTTGCCATTGCATCTGACCTCGCGATCTTCGGGCAGGCCGGCCCGCGACACGGTTCCGCACCAGTTGGTGGGTCTTCAGACTTCCTGCCCTGGTACCTCAGCATCGAGGATGCCATGTGGAACTGCATCTCCTGTGAGATGTGGTCCGCCTACAAGATGAAGGCGAAGAACCTGATCAGCAAAGTGGTGCCGGTCCTGAAAGTAGACGGCGAATGGGTACGAAATCCCATGATTGTTACGGACAAGTGGGTTGAAGACGGCGAGATCGTCTATGGTGAATATAAGAAAGGTGATGCGTTCAAAGAGGCCCGCGCTTTTGTCAAAGAACACCAGCCAAACGCCGATTTCGAATTGCTGGACAAAGAAGTGGACAAAATCGTCTGGACCTTTGCCAATCTCTTTCCCGGGTGCCTCATAGAATCCATTGATTCCGTAAGGCAGAAAAAGAAATTCTTCTGGGATACTACAAAGAATTCTCATCGCCACTGGTTGGCCGCCAATATGGGCGGTGAGGCATTCCTGGGTTTTGGCGCCTTCAACACCAAGAAAATCACCGGCAAAGATACCATTGATTTCCTGAAGTTCCGCCAAAACATCGCTGCATGCAAGACCTGGGATATGGATATGTTTGCAGAAGTGATGGGCAAACCCCAGGAATAACCGTTCAGACACATTATCATGAAGTTATGGCAGGCCGGCCTCTGCAGTTCTCGGCCTGCCATTTTTCTTCCAATCGCTTACTCTCGCAGGAAAGGAGCATAACACATGAGCTACGAGCATATAGAAACCAGCTTCCAGGAAGGACTCGGGACCATTACGCTCAACAAACCTCCCGTCAATATCCTTAATATCGCCATGATGGAAGAAATCAATGATTGCCTGGAGTCCTGGCAGGGTCAGAAGGACCTCAAGGTCGTTCTTTTTAACGCCAAGGGAAAGTGCTTTTCCGCTGGCGTGGATGTGGGTGAGCATATGGGGGATCTGGCCCCCAAGATGATAGGAGCCTTTCACAAGATGTTCCGCCTCATGGACAACCTCGGTGTTATGACCGTGGCTTCTGTTTTTTCTTCCTGCCTTGGCGGGGGATGTGAGCTGGCCGTTTTCTGTGACCTGGTGATCGCCGCGGAAAACAGCAAGATCGGACAGCCTGAAATCCAGGTCGGCGTTTTTCCGCCCATTGCCGCCTATATCATGCCCCGGATTATGGGCCGGAAGGACGCCCTGGAACTCATTCTTTCCGGCAGGATCATCTCGGCGGCGGAAGCAAAACAGATGGGATTGATAAACAAGGTCGTTCCAGACCAGGAACTGGAAGCGGAAACAACTCTTTTTTTAAAACCCTACCTGAAACTGAGCGCAGAGGTCCTCCGAAAGACAAAAAAGGCCATTACCGCGGGGTTGCGGGATGATCTTGAGCCCGCCCTCAGCGTTATCGAGGAAATCTATCTCAACGAACTCATGAAAACAGCAGACGCCCAGGAAGGGTTGAAGGCCTTCCTGGAAAAGAGAAAACCTGCCTGGAAAAATGAATGATAAACAGCCCGGATCCACATAAAAACGTCCGGCTTCTTTGTGCCAACTCAAAAGGGTATGTAGTTACGGCGCAAGCAGTTTTTCCTCCAGGGCCTTCATTGGAGGGAGAACAGGAGGTTCGTAGAGCAGGTAGCCCTGCACAGGATAGCGCATACCTTTCTTGTGGGTAATCTCCAATGCCTCCAAAATCTTTTCCAGGTATTCGAGCGGCATTGAAAA
>JAFDGR010000021.1 GCA_019309145.1 Deltaproteobacteria bacterium
CTGAGATCGATGAAAAGCAGGAATTCCCCTGGGATACCGTCAAATTATATACCGAAAACGGTGTCCTCACCCCGCTCCTCCCGGAGCAATACGGAGGCATCGGCGCCGAATATCTCCTCTTTTGCATGATCATAGAAGAAATCGCCAAGGTCTGTGCCTCTTCGGCCCTGATTCTGATCGCCCAGGCCGATGGCATGCTGCCGATCTTGATGGGTGGCAGTGAAGCATTGAAAGATAAATACCTTCCGGGCTTTGCCGCGGGCAAGCTGGCGGCCTTTGCGGCCACAGAGCCCGGAGCGGGATCCGATATCCTTTCCATGAAAACCCGTGCGCGGAGAGATGGTGACGATTATGTCATCAACGGGGAGAAGTGTTTTATCACCAATGGGAGTGTGGCGGATATTATCAGTCTCTATACCTATACCGATACTGACAGGAAATTCAGAGGGATGACCGCATTCGCAGTGGAAAAGGGTTCAGAGGGTTTGTCCTACGGGAAAAATGAAAACAAGATGGGCATGCGGGGGTCTGTCAATTCAGAGCTCTTTTTTGACGATATGATCGTCCCCGTCACAAACAGGATAGGTGCGGAAGGTGATGGTGCTTCCAACATGATGGCCGCTCTCAATACCAGCCGTGCCTTTACCGCATCCCAGGCTGTGGGCCTGGCACAGGGTGCCATTGACGAGGTCGTCTCCTACGCAAAACAACGGGTACAATTCGGACGGCCCATTGCGGACCTCCAGGCCATTCAGTTCATGCTGGCCGATATGGCGGCCAACACGGAAGCCGCACGCCTGTTGACCTATCAGGCGGCCAGGTACCTGGACGAGGAAAAACATCGCCTTATCCTCCGGGCCTGCGCCATGGCCAAATTTATCGCCTCTGATACCGCCATGAAGGTGACGACCGATGCGGTGCAGGTTATGGGGGGCTATGGGTACATGAAGGATTTTCCGCTTGAGCGGATGATGCGGGATGCCAAGCTCATCCAGATCTACACCGGGACCAACCAGATTATGCGTCTGGTGACGGCTCGTGAAATTTTTCGGGAGTAATGAATAATGTTGAAGAAATCTTCGAAGGAGTCATTTGGTGATGTTTCTTTTCCCATGGTGACCCTGCCACCGGGCGAGGAAGAAGGGATGAAGAAACCGGATCTGCATCAATCCTTTGTTGTGGGATTGCTTAACACTCCAGTTGGTCAGGTTCCCCGGGTGGACGCTTCGCTCAGTTCAAAGGACCGGTGGGGAACTATCAGAGCACGCTGGGGTGTGGGCCGGATGCACTACACGGTGGATCCCGGCCTGTACGCCCTGGGTACTCCTGGGGAAGATTCTCCCGTTTTGGTAACGGCAAACTACAAGATGAGTTTTGACCGGCTTCGCAGTGCAGTTCGCGGGAGGGACGCGTGGATCCTTGTGCTGAATACGGGGGGCATCAATGTCTGGTGCGCTTCCGGCAAGGGCACGTTCGGGACGGCCGAACTGGTGCGCCGCATCGAATTCTGCGGCCTTACGAAGGTGGTAAAACACCGACAGGTCATTGTACCCCAGCTTTCCGCGCCGGGGATAGCCGCCCACAAGGTGAAGAAATTTTCCGGTTTCGAGGTTGTCTATGGCCCCATACGAGCTGAAGATCTGCCTGCTTTTCTTGATAGCGGGATGAAGGCAACACATGCCATGCGGATCAAGACATTCCCGTTTCTGGAACGACTGGTGCTTGTGCCGGTGGAGCTTGTAGAGGCCATGAAAATATACGTTTTTGTCCTGCCTGCCCTTCTCATTCTTGGCGGGCTCGGGGGGCCGGGAGGATTCTGGCAGAACGTTTTTCAGCACGGGCTGTTCGGGGCCGCGGCGGTACTGGGTGCGATCATCGCGGGAGCGGTGCTGACCCCGCTGCTTCTCCCCTGGCTGCCGGGACGTGCCTTTGCGCTGAAGGGAGCATGGATGGGCCTGGCGACGGCCATCGTTATCGTTGGATTTCGATGGTCCGGGTTTCGAACGACAGCGGGTTTGACGGAACTCGTGGCATGGTGCCTTCTGGCCCCGGCCGTGGCCGCCTACCTGGGGATGAACTTTACCGGGGCATCCACCTACACGTCTCTGTCCGGAGTCAGGAAAGAGATGCGCTGGGCCGTGCCCATGGAGATCGGGGCTGCAACAGTGGGGCTGGGCCTTTGGGTCACCTCGCGATTTGTTGCGTAAGGAAAGAAAGAACATGGGAGAACTTGTGTATCTGAAAAATGTGGTTACCCTGGAACTGGACCAGGAAAAATGCGTTGGATGCGGTATGTGTCTTGTGGTGTGTCCGCATGCTGTCCTTGTCATGAACGACGGACACGCACAAATTGAAAAGCGTGACGCATGCATGGAGTGCGGCGCCTGTGCCCTGAATTGTCCCACGGAGGCCATTACGGTTCAAGCAGGGGTGGGTTGTGCCTCAGCCGTGATCAATGCGGTCTTGGGCAGACAGGGGGACTGCTGTCTTTGAAGGGGCCTGCAGGCTACGGCATCACGCCGTATTTTTTCAGCTTTTTGTGGAGGGTCCTGCGGGTGATTCCCAGGCGTCTGGCGGCCTCGCTCTTGTTCCCGCCTGCTGATTCCAATGTTTTTAATATGCTGGTCTTTTCCACTTCCTCGAGGGGGAGGTCTGCGGGGAGGTCTAGTGGTTTTTCTCCAGGCGCGGGAGTGCCCGTATGCTCCAGGATGACCGGCGGGAGATCGGGTTCGTCCACATAGTCGGCCCGAGAGAGCACCACCATCCTCTCAACAGCATTCATGAGTTCCCTGACATTGCCAGGCCAGTCATAGCTCATGAGCCGGGCCATGGCCTGGGGAGTGAATCCCTTGATGGCTTTTCTGTTTTTTTCGGCAAATGATTTCAGAAAGTGCTGGGCGAGCAACGGGATATCATCTTTTCTCTCCCGCAACGGCGGCATACGAAGGGCCACCACATTCAGGCGGTAAAACAGGTCTTCCCGAAACCGGCCCGCGGAGATTTCTCCTGCAAGGTCCTTGTTCGTGGCCGCCATAATGCGGACGTCCACCCTGATGACGTCCTCACCACCCACCCGGGTAAATTCCCTTTCCTGGATGACACGCAGCAACTTGACCTGCATGGAGAGCGGCATCTCACTGACTTCATCCAGGAACAGGCTGCCCCTGTCCGCCAGGCTGAATTGGCCTTCTTTTCGGCGATGGGCTCCTGTAAAGGCCCCTTTTTCGTGGCCGAAGAGTTCTGATTCGAGGAGCGTCTCGGTCAGGGCTGCACAGTTCACCTTGACAAAAGGGCCGTGTTTCCGTTCGCTGTTGAAGTGGATAGCTCCCGCAATCAATTCCTTCCCGGTCCCTGATTCCCCGGTGATGAGGACCGTTGCCTCGGAGGGTGCTACTTGGGCTATGGTCTCAAAGAGGTGCACCATCTGAGCACTGTTTCCGATGATATTTCTCCGGTCGAATTTTTCTCCCAGGCTGGCCTTGAGGAGCCGGTTTTCCTCCTTCAAGTGCGTGTGATCCATGGCACGCTCCATGCTGAGGCGCAGCACGTCAAAGTCGAGCGGCTTGGTCAGGTAATCATAGGCGCCGTTTTTCAAGGCCTCGACAGCCGTTTCAACAGAGGAATAAGCGGTCATGATGATAATGGGGATAGCAGGATTGAGGGCCTTGATCTCGGAAAGGGCCTCCAGGCCTGATACCTTGATCATGCGGATATCCATGAGCACGAGGTCAAACGGGTTTTCACGCGCCATTTCAACGGCGGTTGAGCCGTCATCAGCTTCGGCAACAGCGTACCCCCATCCGGTAAGAAGGGTCTTCAACATGGTACGGTGTCCCTGGTCATCGTCTACTACCAATACGGTATTCTTGCTGCTCATTCCTGCACTCCTTTGGCTGGGAGGGAAAGTATCACCTTGGTTCCTTTTCCCACGGCACTTTCAATATGGATTTCGCCATGATGGGATTCCATGATTTTGTGGACAATGGCGAGGCCGAGACCGGTACCGGAAGGCTTCCGGGTAAAATAGGGATCAAACACGTGCGTCAGATCCTCTTTTGAAATACCTTTCCCTGTATCCCTGATCTCGATTTCTATCATACCGGGTTCTTTTTGGCGAACGGCAACCGTCAGTATCCCTCCTTCGCCCATGGCTTCCAGGGCGTTCAGGTAAAGATTCAGGAGCACCTGTTTTATCCTGTCGGGATCAATGTCCACCAATTTCCCTGAGAAGGAGCCTTCCTCCAGTGCAACACGGATCTTTTTTTGCGCGGCGTCTCCTTCCACCAGTTTCAACGACTGACGGAGAAGCTCCAGGACGTTGGTCAGCCTTTTTTCAATGCTCACGGGCCGGGCAAATTCCAGGAGCTGACCGATGACCCGGTTCAACCGTTCCACTTCCTGAATCATGATATCGGCGGTCTCCTGGTCAGCGGGGACATCCTGATATCGCTCCTTGAAATAGGTGGCAAAGCCCTTTATGGAACTGAGAGGATTCCGGATTTCATGGGCGATCCCGGCCGCCAGTTTCCCTAAGGAAGCCAGGCGCCTGCTCCTTTCAACCTCGCTCTTGAGATTCTGAATCTCGCTCAGATCCCTGAAAAGAGCAATATATCCCAGCAATGTATCATCATCTCCCTGAAGCGGTGAAATGATGATATCCAGGGGAACCACCGCTCCGTTTGCAAGAGGGCAGTCCATTTCTTTCTCGATGATCCGGGTTTCAGACTTGCACTGTGCCACCAGGGAGTGGAGTTCGTGGGGGAGCACTTCATGGGCCTTTTGCCCCAGTACCTCGGCGGAAGAAATCGCCATAATGGTCTCCGCAGTCTGATTAAAAGAAACAATCCTGCCGTCACCATCTATGAACAGAAGGCCGATGGGCATATTTTCCACCACGCTGTCAGAGAAGGCCTTTACCCTTGTAAGGGTTTCCTTTGCGGTGCGATAGGCCTGCGTCAGAAAGAGGAAGAATATGCCGACGAAGCCGATCAGGAACAGGATCACCGCCATAATAATAGAGTGAAGGGTATCGGCCTTCCTGGCAGCCTCGACGGATTGCATGTCCAGTCCCACAAAAATAATATCTGCGGAGCGGTTCCGGGAACGGTTTTTTTGGAGATGCGGCTGGCGTGATGGATTACACATGGAAGCCCAGTCATACCCCCGAAAGCGTCCCCGGGCCGGGAGGAAACCCCGAAATACCTCAAAAATATGGGCCCCATCAGGATCTCTCACTTCCCGCCAGTGCACTTTTGTTTCATGGGATATCTGTTGAAGATCGAGGTTTTTCCCATGCACTGATCCGATCTTCTCAGGGTCGTTTCCTGCGAGGATAGTTCCATTCGTGTCCGTCACAACCAGGTAGACGATATCCGGTTGCCGGGCGGTTTCCGTGAGGAGCCGCTGGAGACGAAATTCTCCCCGGTGCATGCCCATCATGCCCATCATCCCGGTCCTTGCCCCTGCCTCAAAGGACCGTATCAGGGCAGCTCCCTTCTCAACCATCATTTCCGTAACAAACTTTTTTTCCCTGTTGAGGTTTTCATGGGTCCAGAAAATCAGGATGGGCCCCAGGATAATCACCGAGCCCACCAGGATCCACGGAGGAATGCGGAACCATTCCCTTTTCCCTGCTTTTTCTCTTGTGGTCATAAAGATTTTCTTTAGCAAAATGAATACCAGCGGGCGATCAGAATAAATCAATAAAAAGTAACATGCTCAAATTATAAAGGAAAGAGCCGTAGACCTGTATCTTCATATAAAATTTCTTTCTCATGAGATCCACTGATTCTTGTGAATCGGATAGTTTCTCGCCACTTGGATACGGTTTCTGTGCAGAAAGTATCCAACAATCTTCGTGGTTTTGCAATGAATAATGTTTTTCGCCGCTTTTGGATAACAGCGATATATAGATAAATCAATAGGTTATTGTGGCGGCAAGATGTTGTGGCATGCCCCTTGCTCTTTGAAGAGGGCAAGGAAACAAAAAAACTCACATGGAGGAGGATAGATCATGAAAAAGACATTAACGATTATAGGAGCACTTCTTTTGGTAGCGGCAGTCGCGTATCCGGTTTTGGCATGGGGCCCGGGATGGGGCGGCATGCACCGGGGTATGGGCTGGGGTCATGGCCCCGGATATTGCTGGAACGGGGGAAGTGGTAGCGGTTACGGTGCTCTGAACCAGGAGCAGGCAACAAAATTGGATCAATTGAGGCAGAATTTCTATAACGATACCACGACGCTTCGGAATGAACTGTGGAACAAATCGCGGGAGCTGAACATCGCATTGAACGCGGTCAATCCCGACAGGACCCGGATAACAGCACTGCAGGATGAGATCAATGATCTTCGGACCCAGTTGTCGAAGAAGCGGCTGGACTTTGAGTTGGAAGCCAGGAAAATCGCTCCGAACACCGGGGTGGCCAAAGGATATGGCCCCGGCTATGGCCGAGGTGGCCACGGAATGATGGGCTCTGGAAACCACAGGGGTGGATTCGGCGGCGTGCCCTGCTGGAATTAACCTCATGTGACGGGTCGCACGTCCCAGGAGCCATCCTGGAGAACGTGCGATCCTTCAATCTATTCAAATACCGCATATCCTCTCTTATACCAGCCTTTTCAGTTTTCTCAGAACCAGCTTCACCATGCAAAGTATCAGAGCCGAGCCCTGGTCGCCCGGCTTCCCTGATACAAAATAAATTCGGGTGAACCATTGATTCCGGCAACCTGGGTTTCACTTGCTTTGCAAGAGAAGTGGGTGTAGAAAAAAGAGGACAAACAGAAAGGAGGGAAAGAGAGCATGCGAGTATTGTTCTGGTACTGCGACCGGTTTGCGTGGAAACCGACTCTGAAGACCCTGGAGGATGCACCTGAACCGAGGGCCGAAGACCATGAAAAGGTGGTGGTGGCCTTTATCCATGTGGAACCGGGTGACGTGGAAGCGGGAAGTTCTGCCGAGACAAAACTGGTCAAGAATGCCAAATGGCTGGCCCGGAAGTGGGAAATCCGAAAGGTAATCCTCCACTCCTTTTCACACCTGGCCGAAGAAAAGGCCGATCATGCCCTTGCGAAAGGTCTCCTGGACCAAGCCCAGGCACGCCTCCAGGATGCCGGCTATGAAACCGTGCAGACCCCCTATGGCTATTTTCATGACCTGGAACTCACAGCCCCGGGGCAACCTCTCGCCAGAATTTACAAGGAATTCTAGTTTGGGCTTTCATTCTGAAACATATATCCGTTTGGGTTTTTTCTTCGGCATACTCGTAATCATGGCCCTCTGGGAAGTGGTATTGCCAAAACGAGCCCTGACGGTGTCCAAAGGGTGGAGGTGGGTGAACAACCTCGGGATTATCGTGATTGACAGCGTGATGATTCGGTTGCTCACGCCGGCTGCGGCTCTTGGAATGGCACTGGCGGCGCAGCAGAAGGGATGGGGCCTGCTGAACCACTTTTCCGTGCCCGAGGTGCCCGCGGTCATCATCGGCATATTGTTCCTGGACATGGTGATCTACCTGCAGCATCTCATGTTTCATGCGGTGCCTTTGTTATGGCGGCTCCACATGGTACATCATGCAGACCTGGATATCGATGTGACCACGGGTCTCAGGTTTCATCCCATTGAAATTTTTATTTCCATGGGGATTAAAGTCGCCGCGGTAGCGGTCATCGGGCCGCCGGTGATCGCGGTATTGGCCTTTGAAGTGCTTCTGAACGGCACGGCCATGTTCAACCACGGAAACGTGCATATGCCGGGGGGGCTGGACCGGGTGTTGCGGCTTTTCGTGGTGACCCCGGACATGCACCGGGTGCATCATTCCGTCACGATCCGGGAGACAAACAGTAACTTTGGCTTCAATTTTCCCTGGTGGGACAGGATCTTCGGGACCTACCGAGCCCAGCCTGTTGCCGGACACAAAGGCATGACCATCGGACTCGCGCAGTTCCGTGATCCCAAAAGGCTGACCCTGCTTCACCTCCTTGTCCTACCTTTTACAGGGTATCCAGGTTCCTATGCCATCAACAAGAGCGGGATGGAGCCGGTGAAAAGGGAAAACAAGGGATAAGCAATATCTGGATACTGGGTATCCACCTTCTCCGCTGATCTCCTTGAAGAGAACCCCTCCGCACGCGGGCAATAAGCGGGTACTACGCACAAAATGAGGATGTTCGTTTTCATGCTACAATGTGGTATGTTTCTTGCTTTGTATAAAAATAGGCGAAGAAGGAGACATACCCATGAAAACATTGGCAGACTCAAATAAGGATACAAGACGCGCTGTGAAAGATCCTGTCTGTGGCATGGAAGTTGTGCCGGGAAAGACGAAGCTGGTTGCTATCTACCAGGGGCACAGTTACTGGTTTTGTTCCCGAGGTTGCCGGGAAACGTTTGAAACCCATCCTCAAAAGTATCTGGGTAACAAAGATTATAGACACAAGGGTTGGTGGAGACGTCTTTTCTGACGATTTCGGGTCTGCCGTCTGGACCATGGCAACAGAGGTATCCAGAGTAAAGTGGCGATCGGGACCGGATTGGTTGACGGTAATAGCCTATGATGTTATCAATATCTGAGTTATTCTTGAATCGGTGGCGAAGACAAGATTCGGATATGTTGCATTTTGAAAGATTCCTCAAATATTGGGGGTGGAATCTCTCATACCGGAAGGAGGCACTCGGATGCGGAAAGAAAAAGATGCCCTTGGAGAAGTAATGGTCCCGGAAGACAAGTATTTCGGCGCGCAAACACAGCGCGCCGTGCGGAATTTTGAAATAGGCCGGGAATATTTTCCTTCCGAATTCATTCGTGCCCACGCGATCGTGAAAAAAGCAGCGGCGCGGGTAAACAGGGCACTTGGAGCCTTGGACCCGAAAATCGCGCAGGCCATTGAGGCGGCTGCTGACGAGGTGATTTCCGGGAAACTGGACGAACATTTTCCCCTGGTGATCTGGCAGAGTGGGAGCGGTACCCAGTTCAACATGAATGTGAACGAGGTCATCGCGAACCGGGCCATCGAGATGCTGGGAGGCAAAATGGGAACCAAATCCCCGGTTCATCCCAATGACCATGTGAATATGGCCCAGTCCACCAACGACACCATTCCCACCTCCATGCATATTGCCACGGTAGCCGCACTGGAAGAACAACTGCTGCCGGAACTGGAAACCATGGAAAAGGCCCTTGCCGAAAAGGCGGAGGGCTTCAAAGAGATCGTGAAGATCGGCAGGACCCACCTGCAGGATGCCACGCCCCTCACCCTTGGGCAGGAGTTTTCCGGGTATGCCGCCCAGATGAAACTCGCCCGCGAAGCGATCCAGCATTCCCTGGATCACCTCTCTGAATTGGCTATCGGGGGCACCGCTGTCGGCACGGGCCTGAACACCAGGGAAGGGTTCGACAGGATGATGGCGGAAGAGATAAGCGCCATAACCGGTCACGCCTTCAAAGTGTCAAGGAATAAGTTCGCAGGCCTGGCCGCTCATGATGCGATTGTGGAGACTTCGGGCGGTCTGAAGATGCTGGCCGCGGCCCTCATGAAGATCGCCAATGACATTCGATGGTTGGCAAGCGGTCCTCGCTGCGGTCTGGGAGAAATCAATCTCCCGGCCAATGAGCCCGGCAGTTCCATCATGCCGGGAAAAATCAATCCCACGCAATGTGAGATGGTGACCCAGGTGGCCTGCCAGATATTCGGGAATGACGTCGCCATCACCATGGCAGGCTCCCAGGGAAACTTTGAGCTGAATGTCTTCAAACCGCTCATCGCATACAATATCCTGCAGTCCGTCAACCTGCTCGCGGGTGCGACCAAATCCTTCCGTGAGCGGGCGGTAACAGGGATAGAACCGAACAGGAAGAAGATTGAGTCTCATCTGAAAAACTCCTTGATGCTGGTGACGGCACTGGCCCCTCACCTTGGTTACGACAAGGCGGCCGAGATCGCCCTTCGGGCGTGGAGGGAAGAAAAGACCCTGAAGGAAGTGGCGCTCGAACAGGATTTACTGACCGAAGACCAGTTCGAGGAGTGGGTCCGCCCCGAGGACATGGTCCACCCCTCCTAGGAGTACCCATGAGAGCCATTCACCACCCGGACTCCTCAAACTCTGCTTAAAAGGTACCCTGACAGAGCAGATCTACCAATCACATGGAGGTTCTGGATACTTTCTATCCGATAATGCACAAGATCGAATAGAAAGTATCCAATTTCCTGGCTCCAATTCGAACGGTGAAAACACTTGAGCCAGAATACCCAAAGTATTTCATCCTGTTAGCTGTGTCTGAACCCGTGGCACATCTCTTGCTCTTATGGAAAGGAGGGTGCAGAGATCCCTTCATATTGGGGACTGCGAAATTTCCCAGGGGAGGATCGTAGTGGTAAAAGGACGTACCTCGTGGGCAGGAAGCATAGTGAGGCGGGGTGCATTGGGAAAACAAAACAAATGAAGAAAGGTGGTTTATTATGAAAAAGATTATTATTGTTTTTGCGTTGGCAATTGGTCTGGGGCTGTATGCGTTTATCCCGCAGGGAAATGCCCAAATGGGTGCCGGCATGATGGGTGGCCAGGGCGGCTCCGGTATGGTGGGTCCAGTCCAGCCGAACCAGGGTGGTTCCGGGCAGTGGAATTATTGCCCTTACTGCGGTCGGCCCCTGCCTAGGGGCGGCTACGGCATGGGTCCCCGCATGATGGGCCGAGGCGGCTATGGCATGATGGGCCCCGGCATGATGGGCGGCCAGGGCGGCTATGGCATGATGGGCCCAGGTATGATGGGTGGCCAGGGCGGTTATGGCATGATGGGTCCCCAGTACCAGGGAAACCGGAAGGCGCTGACGGAAAAGGATGCGACCGGCATCTTGCAGAATTATCTGAAAGCCAACAGAAACCCGAACCTGAAACTGGGCAAGATCGAAGACAAAGGGGACGCCTTTGAGGCAAGGATTGTCACCAAGAAGGAAGGGGCCCTGGTCGACAAGATCGCAATCGATAAGAAGACGGGGTGGATGCGCTCGGTCTATTAATGTGGATTATGCGTCTCACGAGCAATGGCTCATGAGACGCATTGCCTAGGATTCCAGCGTTCTGTCTCCTCGACCGTTCTTGAGAAGGAACAATGCGCCCTTAAACCCCGGCAGTGGCGCAGAAAAAACGAGAGGAGAAGAGTCATGTGCCATCTTGTACTGCTTTTACCCTTATTCGCACTCCCTGTTTTTTGGGTACTGCCCTTCCAGGCCGCCCTGCCTCTGTATTTGGGTATCCTGGCGATCTCTCTTTTTCTCTATTTCAAGATATTCAAGGCGATGATGAGCCCGGTTCGGACAGGACAGGAGGCGATGCTGGGCAAGACTGCAGTGGTCATAGAAGACATTGACCCTGAAGGAAAAATTGAATATGCTAGTAAAATATGGGATGCGGTAAGCAAGGGCACCCCTCTCTTCAATGGGGCGCATGTCAAAATTAATAAGGCTCGTGGACTAATAGTTGATGTGGAACCGATAGCGGGCGCCGGGACCAGCAGGCATCTTTGAAAACCCCTGGTCCCGGGGGTAATTTTACCATGTTGGAAGAAAACGTATGCGGTTCAACCTATCAGTATATTGGCGTTACCGAGTGGTATTGGTGATCCTGGGTATTGTCGGAGGATTCCTGGTCCTTCATCCCTATGCAATGCTTGTTTATACTTTGATGCATCCCCATGAAGGCCAGGGTCTGCACCTCCATTTGAATGAGTTGATATCTCAGCCCCTGGCGGCCTTCCGCCCCATTATGCTGCCCATGGTCATTTCATTCATTCTCTTTGGGGGGGTTATCGGCCTTCTTGTAAGTATATCGATTGAGAGAAGAAAGAGGCTTCTCGCCACGGAAGACGAGCATGAAAAGAAGAAGATCGCGTTGGAGACAATGAAAGAGTTGATGGCAACCCTTTCGCATCATTTGCTGAATGCAAACATGGTTATCGGCGGGAGGGCAAGGGCTGTTGCGAAGATGACCACGAACGAGAAGATCCTCGAAGATTTAAGGGTCATAACTGAGGAAGGAAGAAGGATTGATGCTGTTATCAGGGCGTTGGGAGAGGCTATTGAGGTCAAGATAGCTGACTATACATCGGGTGGAAGCGTCAAGATGATCGATATTGGGAAAGATTTAGAGGATCGCATTGAAGCCTTCGATTGACACCGGCGTGGAGGTGAGGAAAATACTGGAGCATCAAGGGAGGATACGGTGAGCAAAAATGAATTTGACGTCATCATATTCGGTTCAGGGCCGGCGGGACTCCAGGCGGCGATTCACGCGGCCCGCCGGAAAGTCTCGGTCCTGGTCCTGGGGCGACTCCCCAAGAGCAGTGCATACCGGGCGCACATCGAGAATTTTTTATGTGTCGAAGGAGCAACGGGAGCCGACCTGTTGAAGCAGGCCCGTATCAAGGCCGAGGAATCCGGTGCCGAGTTCCTGGAGGAAGACGTCACGGAACTGGGAAAGAAAGATGGGCATTTTGTGGTAAAGGTGGAGACCAACCGAACGCTGACGGCCAAGGCCCTCATTTTTGCCACCGGCATCTCGCGCAATAAGCTGGGTCTCAGGGGAGAGAAGGCATTCCTGGGCCGCGGGGTAAGTTATTGCGTGGACTGTGACGGAGGGTTCTACAGGGGAGAGCCGGTTGCCGTGATCGGCAATG
Organism: Deltaproteobacteria bacterium; assembly: GCA_019309145.1. Lineage (GTDB taxonomy): Bacteria > Desulfobacterota > DSM-4660 > Desulfatiglandales > Desulfatiglandaceae > B46-G9. The sequence continues at coordinate 12,672 of JAFDGR010000021.1, forward strand.
GGAGTGCGGCTGTCACCGGTGCCTTGACCCTGCTTTTCTATGCATCGGAAGTGCACCTGGTCTGCGAAAACCTGGATGTGGCCGACTATCTGGTTCAAAAGCTCAAGGAGAGTGCCATAGAGATTCATGAAGGGAAAAAGGTCGTGGAGATCATGGGTGATGAATCGGTGAAGGGGTTGCTCCTGGATGACGGCACGAGTATTGACGTGTCGGGCGTCTTTATCGAGCTGGGCGCCAAGGGCGCGATGGATCTGGCCGGATATCTGGGCGTTGCTCCTGATAATGAAACCATGAAATACATCGCGGTGAATGAAAAACAGGAAACAAACGTTTCCGGGGTATACGCGGCGGGAGATATCTGCGGTCCCCCCTGGCAGGTGGCCAAGGCGGTGGGGCAGGGCTGCATTGCGGGACTTGAAGCGGCTGCGTACGCGAAAAAGATGTAACGAGAAGGGAAAGAAATAATGGTGAAAAAGATTATCACCTCAACCGTCTTTTTGTTGATGTTTCCTCTTTTCATGTCCCTGCCTGTCCGGGTGGAGATGAGGCACCCGGGTCCCCGGGTCTCATCCCCCGTCCTTGAGGTGGCGGGGGGAGTTGCATGGGCGGCACAAGAGAAGGAACAGAAAAGTATTGAATGGTTCAAACAGGAGATGAAGATTTCCCCAAAGTACCTGGAGAAAAAAGAAGGGGTTTTGGGCATGTCGTGGGGCCATTTTTTCACGATGCTTTTTTTAGTGTTTTTCGCGAGCGGGGCTCTTATCGTGTTTTTGCTGAGGTACAAGCGCACAAAGGACATTCTGAAATTAATCAAGGAGGAAGCAGATGGGTCTGAAAGTTGAATTCAAGACATCGGGAAAAACAGTGGAATGGGACGATAGCTTTGAGAGCATCCTTGAACTGGGCGAAGAAAACGGGATAGAGCTCGAAAATGAATGCCGGATGGGAGTGTGCGGCACCTGCAAGGTAAAGCTGCTCTCGGGAGAAGTGGACATGGAAGAGGAAACCGGGCTGGATGATGCGGACAGGGATGAAAATATGATTCTTCTTTGCGTTGCCACCCCAAAAACAGATGTCGTCATCGACGCATAGTAAAGATGCCGGCAAAAAAAGATAAGACAGATGTTTTTCTTGCCCTGTTTTTCGTGTTTCTGGTCCTGGGGTACCTGGTTCACCAGAGCGAGACCTTTGCGGGCAGCTTTTCCGGCCACATCCTGGGCATAGCCGGTGGTGCATTTATTTTTCTGGCGTTACTGTACCCTTTTCGGAAGCGGGTCCTGGGAAAACGCGGGAAGGAAAATCCCCTGCACAGGCACATCCTTTACGGGCTCTTGGGCGCCTGCCTGGTCGTGGTCCACTCCGCGCATAAATTTTCCAGCCTTATCGGTGTATTGACCTTCTTAGCGCTCCTGGTGCTGGTCCTGAGCGGCATCGTAGGCAAATTTCTCTATCGCAAGGTCAATCGCACCTTGAGGGTTCAAAAGGGAGACTTGAAACTCCTGCGGGAGCATTTTGCACTGACAAGGGAGAAACTCAAGGCCTGCGAAATAGTCACTGAACAGGGGAATGAGCGTGGGGGTGATGATCCTGTCATCGAGGACCAGGATATGGCAGAGGCGTGCAAGGGACTGCTGGATGAAACCTACGCCATCGCGGAGCTGGAATATTCCGTATCAGCCTTTGAATGGACCAAGAAGCTGTTTTCAAAATGGGTCCAGGTTCATTACCTGTTGACATTCTTTCTCCTGGCCATGCTGGTGGTGCATGTGCTCACGACTTTTTATTACGGTATTCGATGGCTTCCATAAAAAAGACGCTTCTTCACGTGGTAATCGTGACAGCCATTACAGGGTTGGCCGTGTGGCTTTTCCTTGACGACAAGGCCGCTAATCCCGGCCCCTTGAGCAGCGCCCATGAAGAGAGAGGAGACTGCGAAACGTGTCATACACCCTGGAAAGGCGTCACCGATGAGACGTGCCTGGAGTGTCATGAATTCAGTGATGCTTCTTCCCTCAGGCCGGTGATTCGCTTTCATGAGGAGGAAAGATTCTGCCTGAAATGCCACTTTGAGCACCGGGGTCTTGACGCGAAGATCTCCAAGGTTGATCATACCCTGTTCAATGGGAACCTCCAGTGTACCCAATGCCACCTGGACCGCCATGAGGGCCTTTTCGGCCAGGATTGCCGTCAGTGTCATGGCATAACTTCTTGGAAAATTAATGGATTCCGGCATCCACCGGAGGACGACAGGAATTGCAACCGGTGTCACAAGGCACCGGCGTCGCATTCCGATGAGCACTTCTGGAGCCTTATCCAGGAGGCTCATTTCAAAGGAAAGAAAGAACCAAATAAGATACCGCTGCAAGACTGCTGGCGTTGCCACGTCACACACAAGTGGGCACATATGCGTATGCAGCACAGCTTATCAGAATAGTCTCCTGCTGGTTTGAGAGGGAGCTGATAGGTCCGATAGCTCGCTCCTTCCTTGTCAAATGAGTTTGCCCGAGATTTGCCTTACCGTAGACCGTTTTCGCCCTGAATGTTTTTCGCCCGGATTTTTCACGGGTCTTGGTTGCGAGGAATCCGGGTTTGATGGAACGTATGGATACAAGGTATCCATACGCCTCGGGAATTCAATATGCCTGTTTTTGAATAAGCACGAATAATCAATAGATTACCTTGATAATATCCCCCATGGCACAGGTATTGCGTTTATCCAAGGAGAAGGTGTTTGCGCATCATAATTCTTGTGTGCCTGTGGCGATGGCATGGTGCAGCAGGATGAAGAGGAGGAATCTCATGAAGGATCATAATTTTTGGATGGTTATTGCGTGCGTGTTGCCGCTGTTATTCATTTTTCTTTTACCGGTAATCGGAGCCGGCAGCGGTGAAGTTTTGTTTATTTTTCTCGTTTTTTGCTTTGGGGCGCATCTTCTGATGATGAGAGGTCCCCACAAAAACGGGGATGATGAAGATAGACCCGGGAAAGGAGATGATCATGAATCGCATTAATATCAAGAGGTTCGGTATGGCATGGGGGATTACTTCTTCGCTCCTTTACCTGGGCTGTATGCTTGTTATGTGGAGTGCCGGGAAAGAAGGCTCGATTTTATTTTTCAACAGCCTGATGCATGGTATTGATGTCACTACTATCATAAGAATGAATATGCCCTGGTGGGAGATGCTGATGGGTATTATTGAGATTTTTATCATCGGATGGCTCATCGGCGCTACCATCGCCAGTATTTATAATTGGGGACTCAAAAAGACGAAGAGATCTTGAGTATTACCTTTTTCCCTCTCAATCTGTGACTGGCTAAGAACGGGCCTCAAAAGGAGGACTTATGGACACGGCTGCTTATAAAGATGGTGTCACGCTTGGCGGGCACTGGATATTGGCTCTCATCATGATTGTGGTCGGTATGTGGATTTTTTTCAAGTATCTGGCACCAAAGGATTGGAAAGAATGGCGCAATGTCGGCCTTCTCCAGGCCTTTGTCATAGCGCTTTATGCTGAAATGTATGGCTTCCCTCTTACCATATACCTCCTCACCTCATTTCTGAAGCTGAATATACCATGGCTTCATTCGAAAGGACACTTGTGGGCCACCCTGCTTGGCCTGGGCGAAACGGGCGCCATGATTGAGATGTTTCTGGGACTTGGGATCGTGTTTGCGGGCATTACCCTGGTTTTTCGGGGCTGGCATTTGATTTACGAGGCCCAGGGAAAGGATAAACTGGTTACGGACGGGGTCTACAGCTCCATGCGTCACCCGCAATACACGGGCATTTTCATAGCCCTTTTCGGGCAGCTTATCCACTGGCCGACACTCCTTACGTTTGTCTTTTTCCCCATCATCGTTCTTGCCTATTACCACCTGGCTCGCAAAGAGGAGAAGGTAATGGAAGAGAAGTTTGGTGAGGAGTATGAAATTTACAGGCGAAGGGTTCCCATGTTTATCCCCAGGATCCGCGGGGTGCCACTCCTGCCAAGCGAGGAATAATTTGTTCACATTGGAGGGTGCGGAGAATAGTGTTGAGCAAAAATATGAAACATCCCCTCTTTATTCTTTTTTTCTGTCTGTTTGTGGTTATGACGGGCTACGGACTTACGCTCCCTGTCTTGCCCTATTATATCGAACGGCTGGCCGTGAACAGCGAAGCGACCACCGGTCAGGCCGCTTTTCAGGTGGGGCTCTTAACGGGAGTCTTTTCACTTATGCAGTTTCTTTTCGCCCCATTATGGGGAAAGTGGTCCGATCGGACGGGTCGCCGTCCACTCTTCCTGATCGGTCTGATCGGGTTCGCACTTTCCATGATCCTGTTCGCCCTCGGGACGAATCTAATCATGCTATACACAGCTCGCATTATCGGTGGCATCCTTTCGGCCGCTGTTTTGCCGATAGCAGGGGCATTTGTCGCTGATATGACATCCGAACAAGATCGTGCCCGTGGTATGGCGTGGCTGGGGAGCGCCACCAGCCTGGGGGTTGTTTTAGGGCCTGCACTGGGAGCCTTTCTGAGTAAGTGGGGAATCCAGCGTGCCTACAGTTTCGGATATTTTCGCATTGACGATTTTTCCATTCCCTTTTTTTCCGCTTCCATCCTGGCGTTCCTGGCCCTGGGGGCCGCTATTCGGTGGTTCCCCGAGTCTCTGAACCGGTCCGGCGATAATGTGCAGGGCGATGGAAAAGGGGGATTCAACTCCTTGGAACCCGGCTCGAAACCGACAGCCGGCCGTCGATGGATAGGCCCTCTCCTGGCCCTGGCCTTTCTGAACTATTTTGCCCTGGCAATATTCGAGGGGACGTTTGCGCTTCATGCAAAGGTGTTGATCAATTTTGGAGCGTTTGAAATGGGCTGGATATTTATGGTCTGCGGACTGGTTATGGCGGTCAGCCAGGGAACGCTGATACCCACCCTCATCGGACGTTTTGGTGAAATACCGTTATTGCCCGTGGGTTTTATCATGATGAGCGCCGGTCTTGTGTTTCTGATGAGAGCGGAACAGATGGCCTCTGTCCTTGTATTCGTGGCCTTGTTTGCACTGGGTGTGGCGCTTATTACCCCCACGTTGGCGTCGATGGTTTCCAAATGGGCCGGGAGCGACGTGGGCAAGGCCCTGGGTCAATTAACGGCTGCCAACAGTCTGGGGCAGGCCGCCGGGCCCATGGTAGGCGGCATCATGATCGGCTGGCAAGTCCACGTCCCTTATCTGTTGACCGCCCTATTCCTCGGAATCGCCGCCTTTGCTTCCCTGCTCTTAATCCGAGGGAAAGGTGCCTGACCGGAGAAAGACCCGGACGCGTGGCCCTAACGCGTAAATCAGAAACATAATATACAGAACTTGTAAGACCGGCTTGAATGAAAGAGCAAATACCGTGAGGCTGCTGAACATGGTCGCTGCCAACGCCAGAGCGATAGCCTGTGAACTGGCTGTTGCCGCCAGAATAAGAATCATCCCCTGGGCATAATCGAAACGAAACATTTTCGCTGCAACAACCGCCAGTGCCGTCTGGGTGACATAATACAGGAATAGCCCTCCAGCCACCAACAGGAACACCAGAGGGTGTTGAACAACCTGGGGGGCAACTTTTGCGACCGAGAAGAACACGATAAGCAAAATTCCGATGGCAGAGATGCCGGGAAAGTATTCTTTAATTTGCATAAAATAGGGCATCCCTTTCTTCCGTATAATGGTTTTCCGGGTCAAATACCCGAGGATCATGGGAACAAGGATATAAAACAGGAGGTTCAGTATCAATTTCTTCGTATGAATTGGAATTATGGGGCCGCCGCTATAGTGGACGATAAGAGGGGAGAGTATTGGAATGAGCAGCAACCCGATAACCGCGATGACCAGCGCATCTTCCACGCTGGCGTCGGCAATGCCGCTCCATCCAATCAACATGTTTGAGCAAGGAATAGCGCCTACCAGGATAATACCCAATGCCAGTTCAGGCTGACCCGAAAATACCGTTCTCGACACCACATAAGCCGTTCCCGAAGCAACAAAAAAAGCAAAGAACAATGTTGTGGCGATCAGTTTGTAATTGCGCCCCGCCTCCTTTACCTTTTCCACTACCATACCGGTAAGCATGGGATAAAGCATGATGAACACGGCCACCATACTGATTGGCCTGATATTCATCTCCTGCATCTGAAAGAAGAGCCCAAAGGCCAAGGCCAGGATAAAATCAACAGCAACATAGATGTAAAGGCGTTTCTTGATATTCAGCAGCAGTTGCCCCATATCGAATTTTCCTTCTCCACATCCTAGCAATTCAATAAATCAGTAAATTAACGATTTCATGGTAGTCTGTTCCTATACAAAACCTCCGGAAAATGCGATGCCCAATCGATCTATTGACATCATGGCCTCCTTATGTTTGTGCAACCTCGATCATCATCCTGGCACCCATATCATGGCAGGAAATTGTTTCATCAGCGCCTGCTTTTTTTAATTTCGCCTCGTTCGTATGATCCTCTATCTTGCAGATAACCTTAAGGGACGGATTGAGCATTTTGGCGGTCAAGGTCACAAAGACATTTGCTGCGTCGTCCAATGAAGCCAGGAGATATTTTGCCTTCAGAACACCCGCGCGCTCCAACACTTGCTCTTTACGGGCGTCTCCTTCTATGACAGGGATAGTATCTTCAACCATTCCTTTCACCTTTGAGCTGTCCATCTCTATCACGACGTACGGAAGATCTTTCTGCAGCAGGCTCCTTCCCAATGCCTTGCCCACTTTCCCGTATCCACAAACGATAAAATGATTTTTCATATCCACTGCTCCTTGGGGCAATTTCAGCACCTCCCTTATTTTTTTCTTTATGACAACCTCAAAAAGCGTCTGGACGGCAACCAGTGCCGCTCCCACGCCTGACAGGATGACGCCGATATCCAGGAATTTTCCGGCCAGCGTCTGGGGGGTAATGTTCCCGTAACCGATTGTTGTTACCGTTACCAGGGTGAAAAAGAACGAATCCAGAAGGGTCTTCACATTATCTTCAAGGAACCAGAAACCAAATGTTCCCACGATCAATACGAGGATAAAGATCCCTACACTGAACTTTAAACGAAGCCAGACATTCCTCGTCTCTATATCCATAGCTGTTCTCTTCGAAGGAAACCGACTTGTTCGCAGCAAGGGAGGAGGCCCTCCTTCGGGGAGAGCCCCTTGCCACGTATCCTGTTTCATTCAAAACAGGGCTACTTCTCCGCTTTCTTGACAAATTTGTCAGGGTCTTCGGAGAACTTGGTACTGCACGACTCGCTGCAGAAGTAATAGGTCTTGCCCTGGTACTCCTTTGTTGCGGCTGCCTTGTTCTCATCTACCTCCATACCACACACCAGATCCTTTGCCATTTTCCTCACCTCCTTTTGAGTTAATCCCATCTGTAAATATACCCTTAAGCACAGAGCATGCCAAGTTCCGAATGTGCATGCCGGGTATCAGGTGACCTTTTTCCTTGACGAAACAGGAAGGAAGGATATAATGTTATATTAATACAATTTTGTGTAGAATATGGAACCCTTCCTTTTATCATCCAACTTTCTCAACGTGTTTTTTCATGTTTTGGGAAGCCTGCTCTGTGCAGAGTGAAGGTTGTAAGGGCAAGGTTCCAAAACATACTGGATACTTTATAGCCATTAATGATCTAAAGCGAGTAAAAAATATCCATCTTGCCACCTGCAACTGAGACAGGGAAGTCCCTTCAACCGATTCATTCCATCATTTCAACGTGTTATCCTTACCCGACCTCGTGGCACATCTTTTGCTCATCTAGACAACAAGAAACGCAAAAGAGAGGAGAAAGAAATGGCAATCACCAGAAGACAGTTTCTGAAAACAGCGATCGGGGCTGGCGTGGCACTGCAGGTTCCCGGTGTGCTCCTGCATCCGTTTTCCGCAAGGCCCGCAACCGGACCGATCAGGGAGTTCCGCTTCAGCGCTTCAAGGGCCAAGGTAAACCTTGGCAGGGGACCGGATTTTGTGGCCTGGACGTATAACGGGCGCGTTCCCGGCCCTGAGATACGGGTGAAAGAAGGTGAGACGATACGTGTGTTTCTCAAAAACCTCCTGCCCCAGGAAACCACGATCCACTGGCATGGGTTGCCCATTGTCAATGCAATGGACGGCGTGCCCGGTGTCACCCAGGCGGCTGTGCCGCCCGGGGAATCCTTTGTGTATGAATTCAAGGCCAGACCAGCGGGAACGTTTCTGTATCATTCCCATGTGGAATATCAACTGGATCAGGGACTCTATGGTCCCCTCATCATCGAGCCGGCCCATGATCCCGGGAATTTTGACCGTGAATATACCCTCATGCTCGAAGACTGGGTGATGAAGGACGGTGGAGGTGTGGCTGCGACCCGGCGCAGGTCCCCCATGGGCAGGGGAATGATGGGAAGGCGTGGATTCGCCAATAAAGGTGGTCCGCTCCTTGAGCCCGTGTACGACGGCTTTGCGGTCAATGGGAAGTTATACCCGGAAATTGAACCCCTGATGGTGAAAACAGGTGAGCGGATCAAGTTGCGGCTCATCAACCCCTCATCATCAACCATCTACACGCTCAGGTTGGCCGGCCACGCGCTTACCATTACGCACGTAGACGGGAACCCGGTGAAACCGCTACGGACGGATGTGCTCCGCATCGGCATTGGGGAACGGTATGATGTGGAGTTCAAGGCCGATAATCCCGGCTACTGGCTCCTCTCCGCCATGGAAAGGGGAGGCGGCGAGGGGCAACTGCGGATCCCGGTCCGTTATAAAGGGAGTCAGCCCACCGAGCCGGTTCCGCCGGTGTTTAGAGGCCCGTTGCGGTTTGCATCCTATGCTGATCTCCGGGGGAAACTGCCTGATGAAAGCCCCTCCATGGGGAAAGTCGACCGGGCATTCCGACAGATTCTGAGCGGGGGTATGCATTCCCCTTACTGGACCATCAACGGCCGGGTCTACCCTAATGCAGAGCGCCTCGTGGTAAAGGAAGGAGATCGGGTAAGAATCAAATACTGGAACCGAAGCATGATGCCGCATCCCATGCATCTCCACGGCCATTTTTTCAGGCTGGTCAATCCGGCAATCCCCCCGGACACGTGGGTTTTGAAAGATACGGTTATCGTGGATTCCATGCAGGGCATGGAGATCGAATTTGTTGCGGATAATCGTGGAAAATGGTTTCATCACTGCCACAACCTTTACCACATGGTGGCCGGGATGGCGAACACGGTGGTTTATGCATAAGAAGGAGCAATGAACATGAAAAATAAAATACTATTTTTCGCTTTCTTTATCGTTTTCCTGGGATTTGCAGTTCCTTTCGACGCCGAGGCCTGGTGGGGCCCCTTTTGTGGGGGAACAGGAGGGCCGGGAATAATGGGAAACTGGGGAGGGGGGTGGCTTGGAATGATCTTTATGATGGCTTTCTGGGTCTTGCTGATAATCGGCGTGATCTATCTTGTGAAATGGCTTGTGACGTCAAATCGAGGCAGGGACTTTTTCCCCTCCAAGGGATCTTCGGCCCTGGATATTCTCAAGGAACGTTACGCGCGCGGGGAAATTGACCAGAAGGACTTTGAAGAGAGAAAGCGGGTACTGGAGGCATGATCAGCACGAATTTTTTACTTAGCAGCTCTGGAAAGAAGAGAAGATAGAAGGGATATAGAAAGGCGGGATCTGGTCTCAAGGGAGGGCGCGCATGGAGTGGAACAGGCCATATGGAAGGGCTGCAATTGTTACCTTGATGGTGTTGGGGACCCTGTTCCTCCACTACTTTACGTTCAGGGATATCAGGTATTACCACGCGGTCTTTCGGATGCTTTTTTACGTTCCCCTTATCCTTGGGGCATTCTGGTTCGGCATAAAGGGGAGCCTGGCCGTTTGTATCGGGGTGGTGGCATTGTATGCGCCCTATCTTTTCAGGGACTGGAATGGTCTCTCTGCTAACGAGTTTGATCGATTACTGGAAGGCGTGCTTTTTGTGGTGATTTCCGTGATTCTCGGTCTTCTTGTTGAAAAAGAGAGGAAAGGAACGCAGGCCCTGCTTGAAGCGAGGAGTCTGGCCGCGGTGGGAAAGGCGGTAACGGAAATAGCCCATGATATGAAAACCCCTCTCATGGCCATTGGTGGTTTCGTGACCCAGGTGGCAAGGGGGTTGCCTGAAAAAGAAGCGAACCGGAAGAAACTGGAGATCGTTGTTGACGAGACATCCCGCCTCGAGAGGATGGTGAAAAGCATGCTGGAGTTCGGAAGGCCGGTTGAACTCGAGGTCTCGAATATCGATCCGAACAAAGGGGTGCGGGAGGTGTTGGACCTTGTCGCGGGCAGCGCGGAAAAAGGGGGCATCACCCTTCATGCCGACTTGGATCCGGAATTGCCTCTTGTCATGGCAGACAACCATAAAGTGAACCGCGTATTCCTGAACCTGGTGAGCAACGCGGTCCAAGCGACGGAAGAGGGAGGGGATGTATGGGTAACGACACGGCCTGAAAAGGGGAAAGTTGTTTTCCAGGTGAAGGACAACGGATGTGGTATCCAGGAGGGGCATGAAGAAAGTGTTTTCCATCCCTTTTTCACGACAAAGAAGAGCGGGACCGGGTTAGGATTGGGAATCGCCAAGAAGATCGTGGAGGCCCATGGGGGAGAGATTTCTTTTCGCCCCAACAGGGACAGAGGGGTTACTTTTACGGTAAAGCTGCCCCCCAACGCGATTGACAGTCTCCAACAGAACAAGAAACGGTAAAAGGAAAAAAGGAGGAGCATTACAATGGAGGACCATCACAAGGAACATGAGCACCATGATGCCCATCCGGACCACGCTGTTCCGAAGGAATTCGTGGATCCGGTGTGCGGCATGAAAACGGAAGATGAAAACGCGTTCATGAAATACGAGCATGAAGGAAAGCCATACTATTTTTGCAGCGAAAACTGCCGGGACAAGTTCATGGGTGATCCTGAAAAGTACACGCATGCCGCGCACGAGCATCATGAGCACGCACAGCCGAAGGAGACGGTGTCTCCTCCTCCGGCTGAGGGCACAGAATATACCTGTCCCATGCATCCGGAAATTCGTCAGGACGGGCCCGGCTCCTGCCCCATATGCGGCATGGCCCTGGAGCCTGTTGTGCCTGTTGACGGGGAAGACAATGCAGAATATCTGTACATGAAGAAGCGCTTCTGGATCGGGGCGGTTTTGACCCTTCCCCTGGTCATCATCGCCATGCGCGAGCTGATACCTGGTGCTCCCCTGGAAAAGCTGGTTTCGGCAAAATTGTACGGCTGGATAGAACTTATCCTCGCCACACCCGTGGTGCTCTGGGCCGGCTGGACTTTTTTTGTCAGGGGATGGCAATCGATCATCAACAAGAGCCTGAATATGTTTACCCTCATAGGATTGGGGGTCGCTGTTTCCTATGTGTATAGCGTGGTGGGAATTTTGTTCCCGCAGATATTCCCTGCCACACTCCGGAACGCGGATGGGACGGTGGGGGTCTATTTTGAGGCGGCTGCCGTGATCGTCGTGCTGATCCTTCTGGGGCAGGTCCTGGAATTGAAAGCGAGGAGCCAGACAGGGGCGGCTATCAAGGCCCTGCTGGGCCTTGCTCCCAAGACCGCGAGACGGGTGAACAAGGATGGGACTGAGGAAGACATTCCCCTGGAACATGTCCAGGTGGGAGATCGACTCCGGATCAGGCCGGGTGAAAAGATCCCGGTGGACGGAACGGTCGTGGAAGGGGCGAGCAATGTGGATGAATCCATGATCACGGGGGAACCCCTGCCCGTGGCGAAACGGGCGGGCGATAAGGTTGTCGGCGCCACGGTCAATGGGACGGGAAGCATGATCATGGAGGCCGAACGGGTTGGCGGAGACACCCTGCTCTCCCAGATTGTACACATGGTGGCAGAGGCCCAGCGGAGCCGGGCCCCCATCCAGAACCTGGCCGATGTGGTGGCGGGTTATTTCGTTCCCACGGTCATTGCCATCTCCGTTATCGCGTTTCTCCTGTGGACATGGCTGGGACCGGACCCGAGGCTCGCGCATGCCCTGATTGCGGCTGTTTCGGTGCTGATTATCGCGTGTCCCTGTGCCCTGGGGCTTGCAACCCCCATGTCCATCATGGTGGCGACCGGGAAGGGGGCAACCATGGGGGTGCTTTTCAAGAACGCGGAGGCAATCGAAACGCTCAGGAAAGTCAATACCCTGGTGGTTGACAAGACCGGCACACTCACGGAGGGCAGGCCGAAATTGACCGAGGTGGTGGCCGCCGACGGCTGGGATGAGAAAGAGTTCCTTACCCTCGCTGCGACCCTGGAGAAAGGAAGCGAACATCCCCTTGCTGAGGCCATTGTGGAAGGGGCCATTGAGCGGGGGGCGGGGGCAACGGACACTGAGGATTTTGAATCTCATACGGGAAAAGGGGTGAGCGGGAAGGTAAAGGGAAGGCGTGTTGCCCTTGGGAACCTGAAACTCATGGAAGAGATGTCAGTAGACCTGGCTGCAGAGATGACCAAGAAGGCGGATTCTCTGCGCTCCGAGGGCAGGACCGTCATGTATGGAGCGGTGGATGGGAAACTTGCAGGTTTTGTTGCCGTGTCCGATCCCATAAAAGCAACAACCCCTGATGCCATTCAGCAGCTTCACAAGGAGAAAATCCAGGTTGTCATGCTGACCGGTGACAATGAAGCCACCGCGCGCAGCGTGGCAAAGCGCCTCAATATTGACGAGGTGGTGGCCGAGGTGCTTCCGGAGGAAAAGGCCGAAGCCGTGACCAGGTTCCAGAACGAGGGCCGTATAGTAGCCATGGCAGGTGACGGCATCAACGACGCACCTGCACTGGCCAAGGCCCAGGTGGGCATTGCCATGGGTACCGGCACGGACGTGGCCATGGAAAGCGCGGGCGTAACCCTGGTAAAGGGTGACCTGCGAGGAATCGTAAGCGCGAGGCTTCTGAGCAAGGCCACCATGAAAAACATCAAGCAGAATCTCTTTTTTGCGTTCATCTACAATTCTCTCGGGGTGCCTATTGCGGCCGGAGCCCTGTACCCCTTTTTCGGACTGCTCCTGACGCCTGTCATTGCAGCGGCCGCCATGAGCTTCAGCTCGGTCTCTGTGGTCGGCAATTCCCTGCGGCTCAGGAGTGTGGATCTCAAACGCTAGGGAAACTGATATCTATGGACCGGAAAAAGCCCCGAAGCAAAGATGTCTTGTTGAGCAATAACGGGGCTGAAACGAACCGGTGAAAAAACGAGGGAAAGAGAAACGGGTAAAGAATATGAGATATTTTCTTCTACCGATGCTGGTGGTACTTTTGATAACCGTGACATTTCTTGGTCGTGTTCCTTTGGTTCCTGCACAGGAAATCGTCCTGGACACCTACGAAAAAGGACTCAGTGATCAATGGGAGCAAAAGTCCTTCAAGGATAAAACCCGGTATGAGGTCACGATCGAGGATGGACAGCGATGCATTAAAGCGACCAGCAAGTCATCGGCATCCGCGCTTTACTATAAGATCAAGTATGACCCACGAAAATACCCAATGATTCAGTGGCGCTGGAAAATCTCAAAAGTGCTTGCCAGGGGGAACGCCCTCACAAAAGAGGGGGACGATTACGCGGCACGCGTTTACGTGGTCTTCCCTTCCACATTTTTCTGGAGGACAAAGGCCATCAACTATGTCTGGGCAAACACCCTGCCCAGGGGTAAGGCCGTGCCGAATCCCTTTACCGGGAATGTGATCATGATTGCCGTCGAGAGCGGGAATGACCTGGCCGGGACGTGGGTTCAGGAAACCCGCAACCTCCTGGAGGATTACAAAAAGGTTTTCAAGAAGGATCCTCCCCGTGTGGGGGCTGTGGCTATCATGACGGACACCGACAACACGGGCGAAGAGGCCACCGCCTGGTACGGGCTCATCCGTATCCAGGCTTTGGAAGGGCCGTGATACAACTTCCGGAGATCATATTTTCAATTGAAGTCCTGATCGACAGAATTAACCAAAATAGATTAAAAGAGCTCATGGGTGCACTCTTCAAAAACAACCTCTGTAGAGATCGATGTGCCTCCGCAGAAAGCCCGAGGGCGACGTGATGGGTATTTACAGCCTGATCCTTCTATTTTTAGGTATTCTCGTTATTGGGTTGGGATATGCAAGGATGCGTGAAAGGGGAATTGCCCATCACGTTCTCTTTGCGCTCATCCTTTCTTTGTTTCTCGTCATTTTTTTCGCCATTCACCACCATTTCGAAAAGACCTGTGCCGTTTTGATTGCAGGAAACCTGGATCAGACAACCAGGCTGATTCGTTCGTGGGGTATTGCCGCCCCCTTGATGAGCATCCTGCTGATGATTGTCCAGGCGATCGTGGCCCCTCTCCCGGCATTTATTGTGACTGCTGCGAACGGCATGATTTTCGGGAGTTTGTGGGGGGCAGTGATATCCTGGACCGGGGCCATGATGGGAGCCCTCACATCGTTTGGTATTGCCCGGCTCGTGGGAGACGTGACCGTTGAAAAAGTTGTTCGTAATAAGAGAGCGGTTGAACTGCTGAAACACGCAGGGGAAAAGAGGGGCTTTTATGTGATCCTCATCGCCAGATTGCTCCCTTTCATTTCCTTTGATATTATCAGCTACATGGCAGGACTGAGCGGTATCCGCCCCTGGCCTTTTGCCATGGCAACAGCACTTGGTATGCTTCCGGCCACGATTCTCTATACCTTTTTCGGCCGCCAAATTCCGGCCATAGAAGAACGGTCCCCGCTTTTTATAACCGTCACCGTTGTTTTTATCTTTATCCTGATCGTTTTTTCTCTTGTCCAGGGAACCCGTAAGAAAGCCTGATATCATTCTTGCTTCCGGGCTTCCCAAAGACCGAGGACAGGACAGGCTGCTCGACAAGCAGCCCATAGAACCGGATGCAATTCTCAGCGTCGGACAATCGATTCAGGCACAACCGCATGCAGGCCTGTAAGATGGAGGACATATCGACTCGTTGCCCGATTCCGGGAGGAAGGGGAAAGACTATGGACTTTGTGAAAACGATTTTTTGCGCACGAGCGTCACGCTTTTTCTGGATTTTTTTATGCGTGGGATTCCTTGCTGTTCCATGGGCGCAAGCACGGGTTTCCTTGCTGTTCCATGGGCGCAAGCACGGGTTGAAAGAGTGACCGTGGCTGTACACGGGATGCCGTGCCCGTTCTGTGCCTTTGGGGTGGAAAAGAAGTTGAAGGGAGTGAAAGGTGTAGGTTCGGTGACCGTGAATCTCAAACCCGGGTCAGCAACCCTGTCTGCACGGGAAGGAGCTTCTATCAATGTCGGGCAGGTCCCTGGGGCAATCAAGGCAGCAGGCTTTACTCAGGGGGCCATAGTAGGGACGACCACCGGAATAATAAAAATGGCTGACAGCTGGAAACTGGTTCTCTCAATGTTCAGATCCAGGCAGAGATTCATATTGGTGGATATGAAGAAAGAGATGAAAAACCGTCTTGAGACTTTGTCAAAAACCGGAGCTCAGGTGAAGGTTACGGGGACCTTCCAGAAAAAGGGTGATGCCCTGCTGGCGCTGAGGCCGGAAAAAGTGGAGGAGGTGCCCCAATGAATCTTGCTATAAGAGAAAGGACTTCCGTTTATCCCTTTGCGTTCATGTTTGCAATCCTGGGGTTGCTGATGGCGGGGGCAATCACCCCGGCTCATGCACAGATCACCTTTAATACGGCTCTGCCGGTAACGAAAGGAGAAGGCATCCTGCGTGTCCAATCGTTTTATATCCAGTCTACAGAAGATCCTAGTCCAATGGACCGGGAACTGAGGGTCTGGGCGTTTCCGGTTGTAGGTGTGTATGGACTGACCGAGAAAATCGCCCTCTTTGGGGTTGCCCCTATTCTTTCAAAAAAGCTCGATGTGACCACGCCCCTGGGAAGGCGGACACGCAGGACCGGGGGGCTTGGCGATATGCGGTTTCTTGCACGCTACACGGCCTATCAATTCGATAGACCTGGGCAAACTATCCGGTTCGCCCCGTTTGCCGGATTGGAATTCCCCACGGGTGAAGACAATGATCGGGATGAGCTGGGTCCCTTGCCTCAAACACTGCAATTGGGGTCAGGGTCCTGGGACCCCATCGTGGGAACGGCGATGACGTGGCAAACCCTGGACTGGGAATTTGATTCCGCGGTCTCCTACAAGTTCAATATGGAAGCAAATAACTTTGAGTTCGGTGATGTGGCCCGCCTCGACCTGGGTTTCAAGTACAGGGTATTCCCCCGGGAAATTGGAAGTGGCGTGCCTGGGTTCCTCTATGTGGTGCTGGAAAGCAACCTTATCTGGCAGGATCGAAATAAGATCGACGGCAGGGATGTTTCCGGTTCCGGGGGAACAACATGGCTCCTTGATCCCGGGCTCCAGTATGTAACTAGGCGATTTGTTGCCGAAGGGGTTGTCAAATTGCCCATGATTCAAAACCTCAGCGGAGATGCTCTCGAGAATGATTTTACGCTCGTGCTGAGCTTCAGGGTGAATTTCTGATGAAACACAAGATCGTTTTTCTCTTCAGTCTGGCCGTTCTGTTGGCGCTTGGCGGCCTCATGACAGGAGACCGCCTTTTTGCCGGAGGAGAATCGGGATACCGGTTTGAGGAGTCGTGGGGAACCAGAGGCATAGGGCCTGGAGAGTTTCGGGAGCCTATTGGGATCGCGATAACAGAGAATCAGGTATTCGTGAGCGACGCGGGAAATAACCGGATTCAGGAATTTGACCGAAACGGCCGTTTCATCAAACAGTTCGGAAATGATCATGCTCCTCGGGGAAACCTTTCCAGGCCAATGCATCTCGATATCTCAGATGGGAAACTCTACGTAGCCGATTACCTGAATGACCGGATAGCGATGTTCTCATTGACCGGAAAATTTCTGGGAGAGATTGGGGCGTCGGGAACCGGTGCGGGGCAATTCGACGCACCTGCGGGCGTAGCTGTTGATGACAGGGGGCGGATCTATGTGGCCGATTTTTTCAATCAGAGAGTCCAGGTTTTGGGCCGAGGGGGGAAATTTATTCGTCAATTTGGAAAAACCGGAAAGAAAGGAATTTCCGCGGGCATGTTTAATTACCCGACGGACGTGGCCCTGCTTCCCGGCGGGACGCTGGTAGTGGCGGATGCCTACAATGACCGGATTCAGGTCTTTTCGCCCGAGGGCAGGTTTCTTCGAAAATGGGGCGGGCCTTTCGCCATGAATATTTCCGGCAGTTTCCACGGATGGTTTAAGACGGCGACGGCAGTGACTGTGAGTCCTGGAGGGGATATATTCGTAGCGGATTTCTATAACAATCGCGTTCAAAAATTTACGAGAGACGGGAAGTTTCTGCTTGCATTTGGATCCAAGGGCCGAGAACCAGGCCAATTTGATCGTCCCACAGACATTGGAGTCGATACGGCGGGAAATGTCTATGTGATGGATTTTGGCAACAACCGGATACAGAAGTTTAAGCCCGCCAGGTAAAGAGATGGTTCATCTGGAAAGGCCGTCATGACAATTTATTCCCCGCTCCTGCCCATGGAAATTCCGTCTTTCCGGGGTTGACCCGGAATCCAGAAAAATGCCATTATTTTTTGAGCATAGCACAATTGATGTGGAACTGTCCAATGTTACCCTCCCGCCCATGGCGGGAGTAATAAATATGGGCAAGCCCTTGTAACCGGAGAGCAAAGTGTATGCTCGGCAATATATAGGCGAAGACCGAGAAAGGAGAGAAAAGGGATTATGAACAACGAGATTTCCGCGTACATCATCACAATCGTGGCATTTGCATTTTTCGTGGTGTGCCCCCGGCTCGGGGCCATGACAAACCTCCTGGAAAGCAACACTGATTTTCCCATTTACTGGCTGGTGATCATAGGAACATTTGCGAGCATCCCGCTCCTCGTTTTTATGACATGGCTTATTCGCCATTGGGGACTGATGGCCGGCCTGGGCCTC
>JAFDGR010000189.1 GCA_019309145.1 Deltaproteobacteria bacterium
TATGCCCGTTTCACACGGAAAAAGAACCCTCCTTTACGGTCAGCCCGACAAAGCAGATGTTCCACTGCTTCGGGTGCAAAAAAGGAGGCGATCTCTTTGCCTTTTGGATGGAATATCATGGAACGACGTTTCCGGAAGCGGTAAAGGAACTTGCGGAACGATATAATGTTCCCGTTTCGGAAAGTGCGGGTTCATCCGAAGAAAAGAGAAAGGCCGAATACCGAAAGGCCCTTTTCAAAGTGAACGAACAGGCCTGCCGGTTCTTTCAGAAGGTTCTGCTGGAAGAAGCGGAAGGGGATTCAGCCCGCAAATACCTTGCAGGAAGATCTCTTTCGAGCGGTATTATTGAGAAATTTCGATTGGGGTTTGCCCCCGACTCGTGGGACAGTCTCACCCGTTTTCTGGGGAAGGACTCCGGGTGGCTGAAAGTGGCCGCGGCGGCCGGTTTACTGGTGGAAAGAAAGAGCGGCGGGTATTACGACCGGTTCCGGAAGCGGGTTATCTTTCCCATTGTGAATCTTCGCGGCCAGGTCGTGGGATTTGGGGGCAGGGTCCTGGATACCTCCCTCCCGAAATACCTGAATACTCCTGAGTCGCCTGTTTTTCACAAGGGATCCCTCCTGTATGGGTTGAACAATGCGTTTGATGCCATAAGAAAAACAGGAAGTGCCGTGGTTGTCGAAGGGTACATGGACGTTTTGGCGCTGCATGACCATGGGATTCCTGAGGCGGTCGCCACTTTGGGAACCGCCCTGACGGATGCACATGTGCGGAGACTCAAAGGCTATGCTCCCGAGGCTGTGGTCATTTTTGATGCAGATGAGGCGGGGAAAAAAGCGGCGCTGAAAAGCCTTCCCCTTTTTATGAATGAAGGACTCAAGGGAAAAGCCGTGGTCCTCCCTGGGGACCATGATCCTGACAGCTTTGTGAACGCCCAGGGCCCTTCTTCCCTCAGGGACCTGATCCGGAAAGCAGGATCTCTCTTTGATTTCCATATGGAGGTGCGTCTTTCCGGGATGGATGGGAGTATTGAGGCAAAGAGTGCGGTCATCAAAGAGGTGCTGCCCGTCCTGGGAAGGCTTCGAAATGTCTCCCAGCAGTCCCTCTATGTGCGCCGGCTCTCAGAAAAAATTGGGGTCAAAGAAGATGTCCTGTGGGTGGAGCTGAAGAATCTTCAAAGAGGGATGTCTGGTGATGCTGAAAACCATGGCCTGTCGGAAAGGCTGGCGAAACCGGCAGTTGAAAAAAGGTTTAGTCGTGACCTTCATTTTCTCAATCTTTTGATTCATTACCCTGAGGCGGCACGGGGTCTTAGGAATTTACCGTGGCAGGTTTTGCTTTCAGATGCGTCAATCATTGAAATTGGGAAGGCTTTTTTTCAGCATTTTGGGACGGAAGGATCTTCCTCGATGGAGGAACTGGCGGGGAGTCTTGAATCAGAGAGAGCCCGTGAACAGCTGAGGGAAGGCCTGTTGCTGCCTTCTTTCTATTCAGATCAGACTGTTGACCTGGCAATCGAGGAATTTGAGCGAAAAATTCGCCAAATCCAATTATCGAGATCCATTCAGAAGGCAAGAGAGCTGGGAGATCTCGAAGGTATGAACAGGCTTTTGAAGGAAAAGGCCGAAGGAATAGCGCAAGGTAGAGGACACTAGCCCCCCCGGATCTCAGCATTTCCGGGAACGACGGGAAATAGGAGGTTTCTTCATGAACAAAAGAACCCATATTGTCAGCTTGAAGCGTCTTATCGACATCGGAAAGGACAAAGGATATATCACGTATGAAGAACTGAATGACGATCTCCCGCAGGAAATCGCGTCTTCAGAAGAGGATATTGATGATTTGATGATGATGTTTGAAGAACTGGACATCATGGTGATTGATGAGGCTTCAAAAGAGCGGATTGAGCAATCCAGGAGAATGAAGAAAAGGCAGCAGTTGAAACTGGAAGAAAGGGAGACATTCAGAGCTGATCTTGCTGATGTTTCTTCCCGCGTTTCCGACCCGGTGAAGATGTATTTGAAGGAAATGGGGTGTATTTCGCTTCTTACGAGGGAAGGAGAAGTTGAGATTGCCAAGCGGATTGAAGCCGGGGAAAAGGAGGCGTTGCAGCAGCTGTTAGAATGTTCGGTGGGAGTGGAATATATTATTGAGCTGGGAAACAAGCTCAAGGAAAACCAGGTAAAGCTGAAAGATGTCATTAACGACCTGGATGAGGAAGAGAATTATACCCAGGTAGGAGAGCGAAAGGACTTGCTGCTCAGTGTTATTGATGAGATTGAGGAGCTGTATCAAAAGAACCTGGAGGCACGGAAAGAGAAGTCGAAGTCTCGATGCGCGGCAGCACGAAAAGAGGCACTTCGGTCCGAAATCGAGGAAAATCAACGCCGTATTTCAGAGCTTGTCGATTCTTTCCGGCTTGAAAAGCGGCAGCTTGACAACATGGTGATCAGGCTGCGAGAGACCCTTTCCTCGGTCGAGGAGAGCGAAAAATGCCTGACCGAATGCATGTTGCAGGCAGGGGGAAAGTCGGTTTCGTATATGAAGAAATGTTTCAGCAAGATCCCGAAAGACGCAGGCGATCATGAGATAGTTGCTCCTTTAGGGTTGACCAAAGGGGCCCTTCTGGACATGAAGACAAAGATAGAAGAATCCCAGAAGATCCTCAAGGACACGAGGCATCGGACAGACCTGACCGTCAGGGAGTTGAGAAAGACCCTGCAGAGAGTCGAAAAGAGCCTTCAAAAGGCGAAAAGGGCAAAAAGTGAGCTCATCGAGGCTAATTTAAGGCTCGTGGTGAGCATTGCAAAGAAATACACAAACAGGGGCCTGCAGTTCCTGGACCTTATCCAGGAAGGAAACATCGGCCTCATGAAGGCAGTGGATAAGTTTGAGTACCAGCGCGGTTATAAATTCAGCACGTATGCAACGTGGTGGATCAGGCAGGCAATTACCAGGGCCATTGCGGACCAGGCAAGAACAATCCGTATCCCGGTTCACATGATTGAGACCATAAACAAACTCATTCGCACATCCCGGTATCTGGTGCAGGAGCATGGCCGCGAGCCGACCCCGGAGGAGATCGCTGAAAAGATGGAATTTCCCCTGGAAAAGGTACGAAAAGTTTTGAAAATCGCAAAAGAGCCCATTTCTCTTGAAACACCGATCGGGGAAGAGGAAGACAGCCATTTGGGTGATTTCATTGAGGACAAGAAAGTGATGTCTCCGGCAGAGGCGGTGATCAGTTTTAACCTTTCAGAGCGGACGAGGAAGGTCTTGACGACCCTGACACCGAGGGAAGAAAAGGTCTTGAGGATGCGTTTCGGCATTGGTGAAAAGGCTGACCACACCCTGGAGGAGGTTGGCAGAGATTTTGATGTGACCAGGGAACGTATTCGCCAGATTGAGGCCAAGGCCCTCAGAAAATTGAGGCACCCCAGCCGGAGTAAGCGACTAAAGAGCTTTGTTGAAAACTAATCAACATGGTTTAAGGCCAGCGGTTTCCCCGGTCTGGAGAGGCCCTGATGGAGAAGAAATTCGCTTGACAAATGAAGAACCAATGAGCATCCTATCTGTTGGACGGTAAGAAAAGGGCCTATAGCTCAGCTGGAAGAGCCACCGGCTCATAACCGGTAGGTCCCTGGTTCGAATCCAGGTGGGCCCACCACTCTTTCATGGCTTTGCATGCTTGGTATGGAAAAGAAACAATTGTGGAAACAAGCAGTTTCCACCTAAAGAGGGCGCATCCTGTGAAGGTGCGCCCTTTGAATTTTTTTTAAGGATCCTTTTTGACATGACGTCAATGACCCCCACGGTGCATGATCTTCTGGGCCTGTTGGATGAGCTTGCGCCTTTTGAGCGCGCGGAGTCATGGGATAACCCGGGGCTCCAGGTGGGAGATCTTTCGCAAGAAATTACCAGGATATGTGTCGCCCTTGATCCTTCCCTGGAATCCCTCAAGGGTTGCGTGAGAGAAGGAGGGCAGCTCCTGCTCACGCATCACCCGCTGATTTTTAAATCCCTGACCTCCCTTGACGTCCGGACATATCCGGCCAATGTGCTCCTGGAGGCCTCGAGGGAGGGTATTTCAGTGGTTGCCGTGCATACGAACCTGGACATGGCCCGGATGGGAATCAATCATATGCTGGCAGAAGAACTGGAACTCCAGGACGTCACTATTTTGAAGGAAATGGGTGAAAAGGAGAAATGGGGTTTGGGGAGAATCGGTTCTCTGCCTTCTCCTGTTCCCTTGTCTTCCGTTCTCCAGAGACTGAAAGGAATACTGGGGGCAGAGCGACTCCGGCTGGCCGGGGATCTTGATAAAGAGATTCGGCGCGTGGCAGTGGTCGGGGGATCCGGTGGCAGCATGATAAAGCATGCCTCTGAGAAGGGTGCTGATCTGCTGTTGACCGGAGATGTGGGGCATCATGATGCCCTGGAGGCAAAAGCACTTGGCCTGGCAGTCGTTGACGGCGGCCACTTTTTGACCGAGCGGCTCGGCCTGGAGAAATTCACCGCATTCTTTCGGGATATGTTGAAAGAACGGCGGTGGCACGTGGATATTATTTTTCTCGAAGAGGAGACCGATCCCCTGTACTGGGTATAGGTGCTGGTGGAAGGATAGTTTATAATTGACCATGAAAACATGAGGGGGAAAGATTGGAAGAGTCGATGAAATTGCTTATTGATCTTCAAGCATGCGATACAGAGATGGGAGACCTGCAGAACAGGATCGCAGAAGGACCCTTGAAGATAAAAGAGCTTGAAAAAAGGCTCGCGGAAATGGACGAGGAGTATGAGGCGGCGGAAAAGCAGTTGGAGGATCTCGGCCGCGAAAAAAGGGGGATAGAAAAGGACATTGAGGCCGTGGAGAGCCAGATTGGCAAGGCAAACACCAAACTTTCAAACATAAAATCAAACAAGGAATACAAGGCCGCGTTGAAGGAGATAGATGATTTAACCCGTGAAAAATCGAGGCTTGAGGACAAGGCTATTGAATTCATGGAACAACTGGATTCACTCTCCGAGCAATGCCGGGCAAAAAAGGAGGAAAGAGAACGTTTCCACGAGGAAGTGAATCAGGAAAAAAAACATATCCTCCAGGAAATGAGTACCATGGACAAGGCCTTGCAATCTCTCAGCAGGAAGCGGGGGAAGTTCTGCAAAAAGGTCAGCGATGACCTGTTAAAGAGATACGATTTTATTCGGGAACGTAAAGCGGGTCTGGCATTGAGCCCTGTTTTCAACGGGGTCTGCCAGGCGTGCCATATGGAAATACCACCCCAGAGATATAATGAGCTGATCCGGGGAGAAAGCCTGCTCGATTGCCCCAATTGCCACCGGATTATTTACTGGGGGGACAACGAGCAGTTCAAAGAGAAAAGCGCAGAAGAATAGGTTCAGCGCTGCGCCTTTAGCCTTTGAGGAAGTATGTTGGAGGAGGACAGGTGGCCGCCGCCCGGTTGAGTGCCGGGGGGAGGAAAGTCCGGGCTCCACAGGACAAGGTGCTGGGTAACGCCCAGTCCCGGTGACGGGAAGGAAAGTGCCACAGAAAGGAAACCGCCAGACACTCAACCTTTCGGAAAGAGCCCTTGCGCCAAGGGTTTCCTCCAAGGAAAAGACCTCGGGGAGCAGAAATCTTTCGCAAAAGTTGAGTGTCTGGTAAGGGTGAAAGGGTGAGGTAAGAGCTCACCAGGCCTGCTGGTGACAGCAGGTGCTCGGTAAACCCCACCTGGAGCAAGACCAAATAGGGGAGCGTTTGAGGATGGTCCGTCCGAGCTCCCGGGTAGGTTGCTTGATCCCGTTGGAAACAACGGGGCTAGATGAATGGTCACCACCCCGCGGCGGGTGACCGCTTCGGGGGACAGAACCCGGCTTATGGCCTGCTCCAACATATTTCCTTCAAGGCTAAAGGCTGTATGAAAATGCGGAAGAAAAGCCATCCCTTCCCAATCCTTTTGGAGATACTATGTTCGTACTCTCAAATTTTCTTGTGGCCATGGCAAAAATCCTGGACATCGGGTTGAGCCTCTATATGTGGATCATCATCGGAAGAGCGGTTATTTCCTGGGTGAACCCGGATCCTTACAATCCCATTGTACGGTTCCTGAACAGTGTAACGGAACCGGTGCTCTATCCCATCCGGAGGCGGCTTCCCCTGCATTTCGGCGGCATCGATTTTTCTCCCATTATTGTTATTCTCGGCATCATTTTCGCGCAGTCTTTTCTTGTGCAGACACTTTATCAAATCGCCGCCAGGATGAGCGGTTGATGGTTTGGAGCATCAGGTGTGGAAAAGGAGCGCGAGCAAGCTGCCGTCATCAGCATTAAGGTCGTGCCGCGGTCATCCAGGAACCAGGTCGTGGAAGGTGATCGCGGGGTGTGGAGATTGAAAGTGACTTCCCCTCCCGTGGAAGGAAAGGCAAACAAGGCGGTCCGGGAATACCTGGCTAAATGCCTTGGTATCGCAAAGGGAAGGGTAGAGATCATTTCCGGCGAAAAGGCCAAGCGCAAGGCTGTTCGGATCAAGGGATTGGACCAAAAGACCGTGCACGGGATCCTGGGTGAACAGGCGTTGAAAGGGCGTTAGGTCGTTTTCGGGTTGATGATCCGCAGCATTTCTTCCAGCAGGGCGGGATTAGCCGCAACAATACTCTTTTCGTAAGGAGTGTAATGGGTTCCCTGGTATGTCGCAAGTACACCCCCCGCCTCTTGTACCATAATGGCCCCCGCGGCTGTCTCCCTGGGATGGAGCCCTTTTTCCCAGAATCCATCAACCCTTCCGCACGCCACGTAACAGAGATCCAATGCCGCCGACCCAGGTCTCCGCACTCCTTGCGCTTTTGTGATGAACCGTCCAAACAGCTCAAGGACTCCCTCCGCATTATCCTGGATATCGTATGGG
>JAFDGR010000404.1 GCA_019309145.1 Deltaproteobacteria bacterium
GATAGGCCGGACCAGGAAGTGGTGGAAACACTCCTGAATCGGCTGGGGAAAAGGAACTACATCCCCGAAAAGGTGAAAGAAAATTACGGAAAGGCCTTTTTGAGAGAATTCAAGAAATTCCAGGGAAAGCCCTACGAAGATGAGGTACAGGAGGGGTTGGTGATCAAAGTCCTGGGTCCGGGGTGTGTGCAGTGTGATCGACTGGATCAGGAACTCATGCAGGCCATGGCGGAAGAGGGGATCATGGCCGACATGGAACATATCCGGGATATCAAAGAGATCGGGAAATATGGTGTTATGGGAACACCGGCCCTCATCATCAACGGTAAAGTCAAGTCGGTGGGCAAGGTTCCGCCAATAAACAAGCTGAAGGAATGGTTGAAAGAGGCCCAGGATGCGGGGTAAGAGACGTAAGGAGCGAGCCTCAAGGCCACGTAATTTAGATGAGAAAGGAGAACAGATGGAAATCAAAGTATTGGGCCCTGGCTGCCCGAAGTGCCAGCAAACGGAAAAGAACGTGAAGGAGGCCATCGCCGAAACCGGTGTAGATGCACAGGTGGAAAAGGTAACCGACACTATGAAAATCGCCAAATACGGCGTCTTCATGACGCCATCCGTGATCATCGACGGGGATGTCAAGTGCGTGGGAAAGGTCCCGAAAAAAGATGAGATCAAGGCGTGGATCGCCGATTAAAAGTCACTGACATTTTTAAAATCAATATCATTATAAGGAGGAGATGAAGATGGCAGAGGAATGTTGTACTCCTAACGGGGATGTCATGATCCTGGCCTGCTCAGGAGGTTCTAATGTGGGGCAACTTGCCAATCAGGCTGCGGTGGAACTTACCCAGGAGGGGTTCGGGAAAATATTTTGTCTTGCGGGCATCGGTGGGCATCTTTCAGGGTTTGTGCAGTCCGCCAGGGATGTGCCTCAAATGGTGGCCATTGATGGGCACGCAGAGATCCCCCTGAAAGGGTACCTGGTCCTCACGGAATTGGGGATCGAAAAAAACAAGGATTTCAAGCTCGGAAGAGAGGAGATTGAAAAGGTCAAGGCGGCCGCAAAGGAAGCAGCCGGTGAAGGAGCAGCGAGCGCAAAGCCGTCCGAAAAAACGCCTTCAGGGTGCTCCTGCACCTGCTGACAGTCTAACCAAAAAGAAAGGACAATTGATGACTAAAAAATCGATGATACAAGG
Source organism: Deltaproteobacteria bacterium (assembly GCA_019309145.1). Lineage (GTDB taxonomy): Bacteria > Desulfobacterota > DSM-4660 > Desulfatiglandales > Desulfatiglandaceae > B46-G9. The sequence goes on from JAFDGR010000404.1 coordinate 1,197, forward strand.
GTTGGCCGTTTTGTTGATCTCGGCCTTTTTCCATTCAACGCCGTTGGTACAAGAGGCATGGGCTGAAGGAGGACCTACCGTGGAGGAATCGTACCCCGGTCTGGCCACAGGGGTCCTCAAATCTGCCACATTAGCGGAGATGGATAAGGGAACTCTCCTTCAGGGCGATGGGGTTGAAATTCGAGAGAACTTTACCGAAAGAATTTTTGGCCAGGTGACGCCGGATATTCAGAAGGAACTGGAGAAAAACATGTTCTTCCTCCTTGAGCAGGAGGCCACTCGAGAGTTCATCAAGCGGGATGCCAAGGCCATGGGCATCTCAGCGGACCAGTCTGAGAAAGAGATGGGGCAAGCATATGTAAAGCGCCTGACAAAGGGCCTGACGGTGACCGAGGCCGAGGCACGCGCATTTTACGACAACAACAAGGAGATGGTGGGCGGAATGCCCTTTGATCAGGTCAAGGGGAGTATTGAACCATTTTTGCTCCAGCAAAAAAAACAGGAATTCATCGATGCCCATATTGCGAATCTCGGGAAAGAGATCAACGTACGTCTCAACCGGGACTGGGTGAAAAAGCAGGCCAAACTGGCCCTTGACAACCCCGTGGATCGAGCTCGTGTGTCGGGGAAACCCACGATGGCAGAATTCGGAGCTACGGGATGTGGTCCCTGTGACATGATGCAGCCCATCCTGGAAAAACTGAGGAAGAAATATCCGGATAAATTGAATGTGGTGTTTGTGAACGTGAGAAAAAATCATATGCTCGGAAGCAGAGGTGCTGAAACAGGTGAAAAAGCTGGGGGTGAACTAAATGACCCAGAAGATGAGGAATGCAGCCCTTGGTTTGCTTTTACTCGGTTTGATGGGCCTGCCGTTATACGGGTGCTCATCCGATGAACCCCCTGCATCCCATCCGCAACCCGCCGGCGCCGTTCCGGTCAAAGGGATGGTGACCATGGTGGACCTGGGCGCCAACCAATGTATCCCCTGCAAGATGATGG
>JAFDGR010000190.1 GCA_019309145.1 Deltaproteobacteria bacterium
TTCCCCATGGTAACGGCCGGTATCATCGCGCTGCTTGTGCCCTCGGTCATCCCCCTGATGGGCATGTTCATGCTCGGAAACCTGATGAAAGAGAGCGGGGCCGTGGGCAGACTTACCGAAACAGCCCAGGGTTCCCTCATGAACATCGTCACCATTTTTCTGGGTGTTTCCGTGGGGGCCACCATGTACGCGGACAAATTCCTGAGTTGGAAGCCGCTTTTTATTTTCGGACTGGGTCTGGTCGACTTTGCCGTCTGTACCATCGGAGGTATCTTGACAGTCAAGATCATGAACCTCTTTCTGAAGGAAAAAATCAATCCCCTCATCGGCTCCGCCGGGGTTTCGGCGGTGCCCATGGCCGCGCGTGTCTCCCAGATGGAAGGGCTGAAAGCGGACAAAACCAATCACCTGCTTATGCATGCAATGGGACCGAACCTTGCCGGCGTCATCGGTTCTGCCGCGGCCGCAGGAATGTTTATTGCCATGTTCCATTAAACCCGGTTTTCAGCAGAGCACTATTGGAAGTTTTAGACCGGCTGAAAAATGGAAAAACAAAGAAGGATAGAAAGATGAAAAAATATGTACTGCTCCTGATAGGATTGGCGTTCTTGCTTCCCCCCTCTGTTATGGCTGAAGATTTTCTTGAAGCCCCGGTTGTCCCGGGGGGAAAGGTCCTTTTGAAAACTGATTCACGCCTGGAACTCTCCGTGCCCAAGGGGCATAGTGAGGTCCTCGAGTATTACAAGGACGCGCTCAAGAGCTTCAAAGACATACGAGTGCGGGAATGGAAAAACGAGACGTACATTGAAGATGACGGGAAGCTCCCCTGGCATTCCATTACCATCTCCAAGGGTGGTACCGGAGAGACAAAAGTAATTATCGTGAAAGATAACTGGACCTGGATCTTGGGGACCCTTGTTCTCAGGTTCGTGGGTGTTTTTATTGTCCTCCTGCTCCTTTTTGTTGCAATGGGCATTTCCGGCTCAATCATTTCAAAATCAGTCGCGAGAGCTGAGGCAAAAAAAGCAGCAGGCTGATTCAGACAAAACAAAAAAAGCCCCTTCCCTCCTGCGTGGAGAAAAGGGGCTTTTTTTATGGGCTAGAGCGGTATGTTTCCATGACGGCGGGAAGGAATCGAATCCACTTTTTCCCTGAGCATGCTGAGGGCACGTATCAGGCGCGGTCTCGTGTTTTCCGGGAAAATAATCTGATCGATATATCCCAGTTCAGCGGCCTTGAAGGGGCTCGCAAAGTTGTTGCGATACTCTTCCACAAGCTTCTGCCTGGTCCCATCGGGATCATCAGACTCCGCGATCTGCTTCCTGAAGATGATATTAACCGCCCCCTCGGGTCCCATGACCGCAATCTCCGCCGTGGGATAGGCGTAGTTGATGTCTCCCCCATGGTGCTTGCTGGACATGACATCATAGGCGCCCCCATAGGCCTTCCGGGTAATCACGGTAATCTTAGGCACCGTTGCTTCGCAATAGGCATAGATGATCTTGGCACCATGCTTGATAATCCCACCGTACTCCTGATGCACCCCCGGCAGGAAGCCGGGCACGTCTACAAACGTCACCATGGGAATATTGAAGGAATCACAGGTACGGACAAACCGGGCACATTTCATGGAGGCATTGATGTCCAGGCACCCTGCAAGGGACCTCGGCTGATTGGCCACAATACCCACCACCGCGCCGTTCAGCCGGCCAAACCCCACCACCATGTTGGTGGCATAGTATTTCTGGACCTCAAAAAATTCCTTGTTGTCCAGGACCACCCCAATAATATCCCGTATATCATACGGGAGCTTGGGATTGGTGGGAACCACCTTGTTCAGGGACTTATCAACCCGGTCTGCAGGATCGGTGCAGGCCACATCCGGCGGCTTTTCGCGATAGCTCTGGGGAAGAAACTGGAGCAACTCTTTTACCCGGTCCAGGGCCGCCTCGTCTGAGTCTTCCGCAAAGTGTGCCACACCGCTCTTGGTGTTATGGGTCATGGCACCGCCCAGCTCTTCGGGGGTAACTTCCTCGTGGGTAACGGCCTTGATAACCTGGGGCCCGGTAATGAACATGTTGCTGGTCTTCTTGACCATAATGGTAAAGTCAGTCAGCGCCGGCGAATACACAGCCCCGCCGGCACACGGCCCCATGATCACCGAAATCTGCGGCACGACGCCGGAAGCCCAGACATTTCTCTTGAAAATCTCCCCATAACTCCCGAGGCTCACCACGCCTTCCTGGATCCTGGCTCCCCCGGAATCATTGAGACCAACAATTGGCGCGCCATTCTTCAATGCCAGGTCCATGATCTTACAGACCTTCTCACCAAACGGCCCGCTCAAGGACCCACCGAACACCGTAAAATCCTGGGAAAAGACAAAGAGCGGGCGGCCATTCACGGTCCCGTATCCCGTCACGACTCCGTCACCCGGGATCTTTTTCTTTTCCATGCCGAAATCGTGGCAACGATGCACCACGAACTTATCGATCTCTTCGAAGCTATCCTTATCCAGGAGATACTCAATTCTCTCCCGGGCGGTCATCTTTCCCTTTGCATGCTGCTGCTCAATACGCTTGAGACCGCCCCCCAGTTCTGCTTCCTGGTTTCTTCGTTCGAGTTCCTTGATTTTCTCTTCAATACCCATGCAGGGGACTCCACAGTTTCATACGTACCTGCGCGCAGCACTCTATTGCTGACACAGGAGGCAGCGCGCAGCAGGGTACGATCAGCAAGTATTATTCCATGGCGATGAGGACCGCGTCAGCTTCTACGGCATCACCTTTCTTACACTTGATTTCCTTCACCGTCCCGCCTTCCGGCGCCACCACCGGGAGTTCCATCTTCATTGCCTCGAGGATCACCACCTCATCGCCTTCGTTGACCGCATCACCCACATTGACTTTTACATCGATCACTTTTCCCCCCATCGGGGCAGTAACATCACTCACTTTTCTAACCTCCTCCACATGTTATTTTTCTTGAACACAAACAGTCCTCTGCCCTTTTCGGCAGGGTTGAAAACCGCTGCGTTCCCCGAGTATTTCAGGGTGCCCTTTGTATCGGGGCATTTTTGATAAGCTTTGCTTATATCATTGAACTATGACCGTTTGTCAAGAATAATGTCACACTCGATTGTTTCCACGCGCAAACCGGAAATTTCGGACTGAACCCGGCAGATGTCACAAAAAGACCTGCATACATGGACTTTTTGGAACTGATTTTGCATATGAAAAGGGTTTTGAAATGAAAAGTCATTTGCTACTCATCCCTTGACAGGGTAGATCAAATTATCTACCCTTGCGCAAATGGCTCCATTCTACAAACCGCCCTTGGGAGGACCAGCATGCCGATATACAAGTGGGTTGCCGAAACCAGGAAAGGGAGAACCATCAAGGGGGAACTGGAAGCGGCTGATGAAAAAATCGCCCGGTTACAACTCAAAAGACGTAATCTGACGGTCAAGAAGATCAAGGAAAAACCCAAAGATCTTTTTGAAAACATCTCCTTTATGCAGCCCAAGGTAACATCAAAGGATATTGTTATTTTTACCAGGCAGTTTTCGACCATGATAGATGCGGGCCTTCCCCTGGTCCAGGGGCTCACGATCCTGGCGGAACAGACCGATAACCGGACGTTCCGGCAGATCCTGAAGCAGGTTACCAAGGATGTGGAAGGAGGCTCCACCCTTGCCGAGGCACTCAAGAAACACCCTAAGGTATTTGATGACCTTTTTGTGAACCTGGTGGCGGCCGGCGAAGTCGGCGGTATCCTGGACACCATCTTCCAACGGCTCGCCGCCTATATTGAAAAGGCGCAAAAACTCAAAGCCCGTATCAAGGGTGCCATGACCTACCCCATCGTGGTGGTCTGTATCGCAATTATCGTTATCGCCGTAATCCTCATTTTCGTCATTCCGGTGTTCGAAGACCTGTTCAGCAGCGCCGGTTCCGCTCTCCCGGCGCCGACTCAAATCGTGGTAAACATGAGCCGGTTTTTCAAGGGCAATATCCACTATATCATCGGCGCAGCCATTCTCCTGTTTATCGCGTTCAAGAAATACAGGGGAACCGAAAAGGGGCGCAAGAACACCGACGCGCTCGCCCTGAAGTTGCCCGTCTTTGGCCCGCTCCTGAAAAAAGTGGCCGTGGCCAGGTTCACCCGTACCCTTGGAACCATGATCACCAGCGGTGTCCCCATCCTGGATTCCCTGGAAGTCGTGGCAAAGACATCGGGGAACGTCATCCTGGAGGAAGTCATTTTTGAAGTCCGCTCCAGTATTGCTGAAGGCCAGCCCATTGCGGAACCGCTTTCGGAAACGGATATTTTCCCCAACATGGTCACCCAGATGATCGCCGTTGGTGAGGCAACCGGTGCCCTGGACTCCATGCTTGAAAAAATCGCCGATTTTTACGAAGATGAGGTTGATACCGCGGTGGATGCCCTGACATCCATGCTTGAACCCTTGCTCATGGTCTTCCTTGGCGGCTCTATCGGCGGTCTCGTTGTCGCCATGTACCTGCCTATTTTCCAGATGGCAGCCGCATTCGGATAATTTCGTCGGCATCATGGCCGAAACACAGGAAAACATCTCCAGCAAGGAACTTTTCGGGCGTCTCCAGACCCTCATGTTTCTCAGGGTCGTCTTTGTCTCGCTCCTCCTCGGGGCCTCCTTTTTTGTGCAAATCAGGGAAGCACGCACCTATTTCGGCTATATTCAGAACGCCCACTTTTTCCTGCTCGCCGCCGTCCTTTTCCTCACTTTTATTTACGTGCTCATTCTCAAGAGTGCGCGCAAGCTTTTGTGGTTCGCATACGTGCAACTCTGTATGGATACCCTTATCATCACCGCCATTATCTATTCCACGGGGGGAGTGGGCAGCATCTTTTCCTTCCTCTACATTCTAACCATCATCGGCGCGAGCATCATCCTTTATAGAAAAGGGGCCATCCTCATCGCCTCTTGCAGCAGTATCCTTTTTGGATTACTCCTTGATTTCCAATTTTACGGCTGGATCCATCCCCTGGGAACTCGCGTCGTCAATTTTTCCAATGACCAGCGCATGCAGTTCTTTTTTCTCGCACTGGTAAACATGGCCGCGTTCTACCTGGTGGCCTTCCTGGGCTCCTTTCTGTCCGAGCAGGCCCGCAGGAGCCGCGCTGAGCTCAAGGCCAAGCAGATCGACCTGGACCAGTTGGAAATCCTCAAGGATTCCATCATCAACAGTATCAGTTCGGGCCTCATTGCCCTTGACGCCGGGGCGAGGGTCATCCTTTTCAACCCCGCGGCCGAGGAAATGTTCGCTAAAAAATCCTCCCTCTGCCTGGGGAAATCTATTCATGATGTCCTTCCCGACATTGCCTTCACTCTTTCTCAGCAGGGAAGCACTTCCGAACTCACCCTCCGGGGAGGCGTTCCCTTTACAGACATTCCCTATGAACGGCCAGGCCAGAAACCGGTGCATCTCCGTTTATCCCTTTCTCCCCTCCGCTTCGGCCCAGACCTTGAGCAAGGTCATATCCTGGTCTTTCAGGATATGACATCCATCAAAAAAATTGAACAGAAAATGAAGAAAGTGGAAGGCCTGGCACTCATTGGTGAACTTGCCGCCGGTATCGCGCACGAAATAAGGAATCCCATGGCCTCCATCAGCGGTTCCATCCAGATGATAAAGGGCCGTCTGGACGGGGACGATATTAACAGCCGCCTGATGGAAATCGTGCTCAGGGAAATCAAGCGACTGAACGAATTGGTAAATGATTTTCTCCTCTTTGCCCGACCGAAAAAAGCAAAATTGAAAACATTCAATCTGAAGGACCTTATTCTTGAATCCCTCGAACTCTTCCAGAACAGTCAGCACTGGAAGGCCAAGATCAAGGTATCCCCGGAAATTGCAGACAATCTCACCCTGGTTTCAGACCCTGAACTTGTCAAACAAATATTGTGGAATCTTTTCGTGAACGCCTTTGAAGCCATGCCTGCAGGAGGATCCCTCCAGATCAAGGCGACAAGGGAGAACGGGCAGGGGAAAGCGCCTGATGACCGCGAATGGATCCGTATTGTTGTCCGGGACACGGGAGAAGGATTCGATGAGTCAGCCATGTCCCACCTTTTCACCCCATTTTTCACCACCAAGGAGGAAGGATCCGGTCTCGGTCTGGCCATTGTCAAGCGCGTTGTGGATACCCTGCACGGTGAAGCCTTTGGAGAGAACCACCCAAAAGGCGGTGCCCAGGTCACCATTCTCCTGCCCTCCCTCTCCGACGAGCACCTGCATGAAGAATCCCGGCCGGGAATAGGGCTTGGCAAATCCCGAATAATCTGACAATATAATAATGATCAATGTCAAATGTCAAAATCCCAATGACAAACAAGTCTTTAGGCCAAAATGTCAAAAGGCACCTTTTCCCCATCTGTTGGAAACCGTGACTTATTGATGTGTGTTGGGCATTTGGCATTAGTCATTCATTTGGCATTTGGATTTTCTGTATCTCTAGTAATCTTCGGGTGCCGTTTCACTGTCACTCATCCATCAAAGGTCGTTAGGATATTGCGCAACAATGACAGAGCTTATTAACCAGACATGGTTTTCAACCATCAGGAGGCCGAGTCGGTACCTGGGCGGGGAGGTGAATGCGGTCAGGAAAGACCTTTCCGAGACAGAAGTCTCCATGGCCCTCTGTTTCCCGGATGTCTATGAGGTGGGCATGTCTCACCTGGGGTTGAAGATCCTCTAC
>JAFDGR010000191.1 GCA_019309145.1 Deltaproteobacteria bacterium
AGGAATATGCCGTTTGCCTGCTCACCGGGGTCATGGCCATCACCGTGCTCGCAAAAAGATTGCTGTGCCCCTTCATTACGCCACTCAAAAGCGCTACTCCCGAATGCACCTTACAGGAAAAGACAAGTAAATGGGCTTGTAACGCAAGAGGAGATCTCATACAATGGCAGCGCAATTGGAAATAACCTGCTGCAAGAGAAAACAATGACCATGAATCAGGTACTCACCGGCCTCGACAGGCTCCGTCTGGGCGAATGGAAAAAGCTGAAGGGATACCGGCTGGGACTCCTCTCGAACCAGGCATCCCTTGACCGGAATTTTACTCCCGCCCGGGATATCATTGAACACCTTCTCCCGGGGCAACTAAAGGCGCTGTTCGGCCCCCAACACGGCTATGGAGGTGAAGATCAGGATAACATGATAGAAACCTCGCATGGTTTTGACAAGGCCCTGGGGATTCCCGTTTTCAGCCTCTATGCCGATAAACGGGAACCAAGTGACACCATGCTGGAAAACCTGGATATGCTTGTCATAGACCTGCAGGATGTGGGAACAAGGGTCTATACCTTTGCTGCAACAATGCTCCACTGTCTCAAGGCTGCTGCGAGAAGCAAGAAGGCCGTCCTGGTCCTTGACCGACCAAACCCGCTCGGTGGGGACATCCTGGAGGGGCCTCTGTTGGAACCGGAATTCTATTCTTTCGTAGGCCCTTCCAATGTGCCCATGAGTAACGGCCTGACCATGGGAGAACTTGCCAGGGTCTTTAACCATGTTTTCCATCTTCATTGCGACCTGGAAGTCATTCCCATGATGGGCTGGAACCGTACCATGTTCTGGAAAGACACCGCACTCCACTGGATCATGCCTTCTCCCAACATGCCTCGTCCCGAAACAGCCTATGTCTACCCAGGTCAGGTCATCTGGGAAGGGACAAATCTTTCGGAAGGGAGGGGCACCTGCAGGCCTTTTGAAATCTTCGGAGCTCCTTATCTGGATACGGGGAAGGTATTGGATAGCCTTGACAAAAAAGCCATCACAGGATGCCACCTCCAGGAGTATTCATTTCGTCCCACGTTCCACAAGTGGGAAGGCGAGCTCTGCCATGGATTTCACCTTCACATCACTGACCTTTCCCTCTTCCGACCATTCTTCCTGTCCATGGCGCTCCTGGGCGCAGTGGTAGGCACTCACCAGGAGGCTTTCCGCTGGAAAGCCCCCCCATACGAATATGAGTATCACAAGAAACCAATAGAACTTATTTTGGGGAATGATATGCTCTGGCGAGAGCTGGAAAAAGGGAAATCAATAGCCCGATTGAAAGAAAGGTGGGAAAAAGAAATCAGGGCCTTCTCCAAATGGAGAAAGCCCTTTCTGTTGTATCCCTGAGACGGCCGTTCCGGTGGATGGGCCTGCTAGATCCCTCCCATGGTCTCCAGGAGTTTTTCAGCGACTCGGACATATTCTTCACCGAGGCGTTTTTCAATGTATCCTCGAACACTCTCGGAATAGATGGTCATAATAAGCAGTTCTTTTATGACCTTTCGCTCCTCCTTGTTGAGCATGAGAAGAGCGTTTGTCCTTTCGTTCAGAGCGGGATTAAGATTCTGATCATCATCTGCGTTACTCATCGTTTACTTTTTTTCGCCTCCACTAATCCACCGGTCAATTGCCTCCTTGTCAAACCGCCAGACCCTGCCGATCCGGATTGCCGGAATTTTTCCTTCAGCGGCATACTTGCAGATGGTTATTTCATGTAATTTCAGATATTTAGCAAGCTCTTTTGTTGTCATGATTTCAGGCATAATAGTCTCCTTCATCTATTTTTATTTTTTCGATTCGCGCACATTTTCCTGAAACAACCTTTTTTATCAATTCATCCGCCTTCCGCTCACACGGGACGAGGCAAGACAATGGAATAAAACCGGTTCTTCCCTCGCGGCTCATTGAAAGGATGGATGACGAAACATTATTTATTATGCTAATACCTAGAATCCTTATAGTCAATAAAAAATCCGTTATAGTAGAAAAAAGGATGTAAACTGTTCACCGTTAATAATTATTACACTCTTCATCGCTTGATTGTAATAACTCAGGAAAGATAGTTCATCCAAGTGAGTCTCCCCCAGAGAAGGGGACACTAGGAAATCCCCTGCACAGGGCCGGAAGAGGGGTTTCTCTTGACTGCACACCCGCACGCCGTTATAAAGATGTGCAATCGGCAGCACCTGCCGTCAACGAATTCATCGAGGAGACAGAGAGCCATCCTTTCAAATCTTATCAGCACCCGAATAACCTCCAGCCGCATCGCTTCAGCCGGTAAATGGGCCTTTTATTATGTCCTCATCGGTCTCATAGCCGGACTGGGATCTATTATTTTTCACTATCTGTGCGGTCTGGGACTTCACTTTTTCATGGACCAGATGGCAGGGTACCGCCCCCCTGCCCCTGCCGGTGAATCCCATCTTTTTGCACCCACTGGAACGCCGTTCAATCGCTGGATTCTCTTCATTTTGCCCGCGCTTGGGGGTGTTTTCAGTGGGTGGCTGGTCTATACCTTTGCCCCTGAGGCAGAAGGGCATGGGACGGACGCCGCGATAGACGCTTATCATAATAAAGGCGGTTTTGTGCGTGGCCGAATTCCCTTTATCAAGACCATTGCCTCGGCGCTCACCATCACTTCCGGCGGATCAGGAGGCCGGGAGGGGCCCATTGCCCAGATTGGAGCGGGATTCGGCTCTTTCCTGGCCACAAAACTCCGTTTACCCGATCGTGAGCGCAGAATTATGCTGGCCGCGGGAATGGGCGCGGGCATCGGCAGCATTTTCCGCGCACCCCTTGCCGGAGCCTTGTTTGCCACCGAGGTGCTCTATCGCGATCCGGAATTTGAATCTGAAGTATTGATCCCGGCAGGTATCTCGTCCGTCGTCGCCTACTGCCTCTTCTGCCTTGTTTTCGGCTGGGGATCTTTGTTTGAATCAAGGGATTTTGTTTTCCAAAATCCCCTGGAACTCGGCCCATACACTGTTCTGGCACTGGTAGTCATTGCCGGTGGATTTCTTTACGTGAAAAGCTTCTATGGTATTTACGAACTGTTTAAGAAAATCAATATCCCAAACCACATCAAGCCTGCTCTCGGAGGTCTTTGCACGGGGGCAATCGGCTTTTTTCTCCCCCAGACCCTTGCCTTCGGGTACGGGTTCGCCCAGATGGCGCTTGACAATAAATTGCCGACCCTTTTTCTCCTGGGGCTGGCCCTGGGAAAAATTGTGACCACTTCCTTTTCCATCGGCTCCGGCGGGAGCGGCGGGGTTTTCGGGCCCTCCGTGGTCATTGGAGGGGCACTCGGGGGAGCGGTAGGCAGAACCTTCCACGCGATCATGCCCGGGGTGGTCCCCCATGCGGGGGCTTTTGTGGTTGTCGGTATGGCGGGCTTTTTCGCCTCCGTGTCAAACGCGCCGATATCAACGATCATCTTCGTCAGCGAAATGACCAACTCCTACCACCTCCTCTTGCCCAGCATGCTGGTTTGCACCATTGCTTTCCTGCTGTCCCGCAGATGGACTATCTACATCAAGCAAGTAAAGGGAAAGCTTGATTCCAACGCCCACCGTGGCGATTTTTTCGTTGACGTGCTGGCCACCATTCGGGTGAAAGAACTGATGCCACACCTCAGAAAGGCGCAGTTGATCCCTGAAAACATGACATTCGCCCAGTTCCGTGAGGTATTCAAATCAAGCCAGCTCCACTATTTCCCCGTGGTGAATGAAGAAAAAAAGCTGACCGGCATTTTTTCAATCAATGACATACGCGGCATTCTTTTTGACCAGGAAATCAGCGAACTCATCAGGATGAAGGATGTTGCAACCACCGAAATCATCTTCACCACCCCTTCGGAAGACCTGAACGAAGTCCTGAAAAAATTTACCATCCGCAATCTGCACCGGATCCCTGTGGTAAAGGATGAGGATCATTCTTTCCTGCTGGGAATGCTGGACAGGAGGGAAGTAATACAGTTCTATAATCAACGTATCCAGGAAATTAAATCCGGGAAAGAGGTGGAGGAAAAAGAAACGGGCCTGGAAACCAGCCGCTTGATGCTGATGGAGGTCAGGCAGGCCATGACGGCACCTCCTGAAACCATTCCTGCCGGCATGCCCCTCAAAGAAATTCAGGAAACCATCGCGGACAGGAAACTCAGGACATTCCCCGTCCTGAACGAACACGACGAACTGTATGGCGTCATATCCCTTTCGGATGTTCAGGGCGCATTGGCAAAGGGCGATTTTTCTCAAAAGGCGTCTGATATTGCAACAAAATCAGTCATATCCGTGGCAGAAAATGAAAACCTTTTTTCTGCCCTCAGCAAGATTACGTCGGGAGATTTTGCCTTGTTGCCGGTGGTGCATCCGGAGAAACCAACAAAGCTCACCGGGGTGATTAGCAGGAGGGATATCATGGCCGCTCTCGGGCGGGTCGTCGTCCGCCGCGAGGAGCCATGATTTTTACTTTATACTTTTAAGCTTTGTCTTCGCTATATTTGCTTCATTTGAATTGGGGTAGTTTTTGATGATTTTTTTCAGCAGGAGTTTCGCGCTCGTGGCGTCATTGATGGCCTGAAATGCGAGGGCCTGTCGAAGCATGGCGTTCGGAACCTTGTTCCCTTTGGGATAGCGTTTGATGACCTGCTGGTAAGCGAGGATGGCCTGTTCATACTGCTTCAACCCCATGTAGCATTCGCCAATCCAGAACTGTGCATTGTCCGCCAGGTCAGATTTCGGGAAAATCTTGATAAATTCCTTGAAATTGCCGATTGCCTCTTCCAGTTTTCCTGCTTTGTAAACGGACAGGGAGTGCTCATACCTGGCCTTCTCAGGAGAGACCGGTGGCTGAACGGTTTTTTCTTCTCCAGTCGCGGGACCTTTATGTTCAAAACCGGGTACGAGCCCAAGGTAAGCCTTCACATCCTTGATGCTCTTTTCCAGTTCCTCGACCCTGGTCTTCAGGTCAGCGATCCCCGCTCGCATCATGTCCTCCTGGGTCGTATCTCTTTCGATCACATGTTTGGCCAGGTGGGTATTTTCCTCTACCCTCCCGGAAAGGGCGCTCAAGTCTTCCTTGATCCTGTCTGTCTCCGCTACTACTTCAGCCAGATTTCCGCGGATGGCCCTCAACCGGGCATCCATGTCTCCCGACAACTCCTTGGTCAACGACGCCTGTCGCTTTCCCATGGAGTCCTGCAGGGCATTCAACCTGTTGTTCAGCAGTACCATCTGATCGTTCAAGGCCATAATATCCTGATCGGTGGCAACCGTGACGCAGGAAGAGAGGAGAAATCCTGCACCGAGCAGGAGACCAAGAACGAAGAAGAGTGTTTTAAAGACAATCGAGGACCTTTTCATCTTTCCCGTATCCTCCTGGTGAGCAAAGCCGGCCCCTGGAGAGGCCGGCCTGTTCATTTCAGAACCCCTGGAGGGTCTTCATTGTTTGGCAGGGGCTACTTCATGAGTTTGAATTCATCGCGCCTATTCTTGGCCCAGGCTTCCTCATTATGCCTGGGATCTGCAGGCCTTTCTTCACCGTAACTGATGGTGGCAATACGTTGTTCAGCTATTCCGAGGGCCACGAGGAATTTCTTGGCGGAATTCGCTCTGCGCTCGCCCAGAGCCAGATTGTATTCATTGGTTCCTCTCTCATCACAATTCCCTTCGATTCTGAGAGAATAGGCCGGATGTTCGCGGAGCCAGTCAGCCTTTTTCTTCAAAACGGCCTGAGCTTCCGGTTTCAGATCTGATTTGTCAAAATCAAAATAGATCTTTTCATTTTCAAAGGCCTTCTTTTCATCCGCTTCTTTCTGGGCCTTCTCTAATGCTTTGAGCTTTTCCAGCCGCTCCGCCTCAGCCTTCTTATATTCTTCCGTTTCCCCGACTTCCACCTTTTTGGCCTGTTCCGTCGTGGCCGTTTCTGCTGCCGGTTGCTCGACCGCCTTGGTCTCCTGGGCTGTGGGCTGGACGCCCTCTGTCACCTGCATCTGTTTCTTCGCACAAGCCGACATCAACAACAAAGAGGATACCACGAATGCCAATGCGAGCAAGACAGCCATCATCTTTTTCCTCATGTGCCCTTACCTCCTGAATTAAGTTTTATCCGTTGTTTTCCTCAAGACTTTCCATTGAAAACAAAATAATGCGCTTCACATGAATTAAATCCCATCGAACCTTGTTTTGCAAGAAAAAATGAAACGACTCCTTTCCTATCACATTTGGAAAATAATTTCAAGCGCCAAGTGCGCCAACCAAAAAAGCCCAACCATACGAATCATCCAGAAGAATTTCATCATGATATATGTTCCGGGCACGCCGGAACCGAAGGAAACGTTGAGGGGGATTGCCAGGTTCTGTGATTAAATTTAATGCAAAGAAAGTGCCATGCACCGCCTTTCAAATGGCCCACGCAAAAACCTCTTCCGTCAGCCTGTATGCGATAGATCACCTTCTTGAGAATAGCTTCGTTAAATCAGCGGGTTTTCCAAAATATGGCAGGCAAAGGAGCACTTTTGCCTCCCAAGCTGAACAGGGGCAAGATTCTCTTTCCATCATTACCACAGGTTTCTGGCCGTGCAGAAAATCAGAAGTTGTGGCCCATATGACGCAGAAAAGACATGATGTCTTGCATCAAGAAAAGCGTACACGCGGCGAGAAAAACGAGATCAGCGAGCCCAGGATGG
>JAFDGR010000192.1 GCA_019309145.1 Deltaproteobacteria bacterium
CTGAGCTGGCGAGGTTGCTGGAAATCTTTTCGACCGCAGACGCATTGGAGGGGCTTTCCTCAGTAGGGAAAAAAGCGCCGGCATTTAAAGGCGCTTGACCCGGGTTAAGAGATTTTATGATTGTGAGGCGGCAGAGGATGAAAAAAGGGGTTACCCAACATCGGGTAACCCCTTGGAATGACTGGTAGCGGGAGCTGGATTCGAACCAACGACCTTCGGGTTATGAGCTGCGAACAGCAAGGTTATCATCATAGACAGGCTGGCTGACGCCCGTATTCCGGGATGATATGTCCTATGGTCTCGGGCTGCATGCAGGCGCCAATCTCGTATTCCTATTGCCCTATTACAAGCATTCAGCCTTCTATGGCAAGCGGAGAATCAGGAACGTATGGGTAGTTTCAGAGCTCCAGCTCTATCTTGACCTGTACAAATGGACCAGGCCGAGCATCTCTATAAGAAGCGATTGAAAAATATCATCGAGGGTTGTAAGACGCCCATGCCTCATGACTTCAAAACCGGATTTTTGAAAACACTCTGGATTCTCCGGGATTATCTACCTGTGATTTTTAGCGGTACTCCCTTGCTAACGTCGTCTCCTTTGTATGGAATAAAAACTTGACGTGTGCATACATATGTGCATATTATAGGATACCATGTTTGAATGGGATGAATCGAAGGCCAAAGAGAATAAGTCGAAACACGGAATCTCATTTGCCGATACATTCGCAGTTTTCGAAGATCCGAACGCCGTGACGCTTGAGGATTTTCGGCAAGGTGAAGAACGCTATGTTACCATTGGAATGGATGCATTCGGCCGATTGCTGGTAGTAGTCTATACATGGCGGGAGGATAACATTCGGATCATTTCCGCACGCAAGGCCGTACGTTACGAGGTGAGACAATATGAAAGCGAAATATGACTTTAGCAAAGGGAAGCGGGGTGCCGTACTCCCCTCTTCCGGGAACAAAGTTCGGATCACTATTCGACTTGATCGAGACATTATCGATTGGTTCCGCTCCAAGGTGGAGGAACAAGGTGGGGGCAACTACCAGACAATGCTCAACGACGCTCTCCGAACATATATTGAACGTCAGGAGCAACCCCTCGAAGAAGTCCTTCGCCGTGTCGTTCGAGAAGAGCTGCAAGCCAATCAATAGTGGATACGACGAACCTGTCGCTTGAGAGGAACCGGGAAAAGTCGAGCCTTTTCCCACTCTAAATCATGTCTAACCCCAGTTTCTCTTTTCAGTAAATCTTGATTTTATCTCTTTAAAGCAAGAAAAAGGGGTTACCCGCAATCGAGTAACCCCTTGGAATGACTGGTAGCGGGGGCTGGATTCGAACCAACGACCTTCGGGTTATGAGCCCGACGAGCTACCGGACTGCTCCACCCCGCGTCAAGATTTTTAATGTACCAATTATCCTGAATCAAGTCAATCAAATTTTATTCATTGGGCAAGCGAATGACAAATGTCGCGCCTTCCCCCGGGTTGCTCTGGGCCCAGATGTCGCCCTTATGCGCCTCCACGATCTTGTACGAGATGGCCAGGCCCAGCCCGGACCCCTTTTCCCGCGTGGTGTAAAACGGCTCAAAGATATGCAGGAGTTTGTCTTTTTCGATACCGATGCCGCTGTCGGCGATACGGATTTCGACCCCGCCGGGGAGACTTGCGGTGGAAATGGTGATGCTTCCTCCCCCTTCCATGGCCTCGATGCCGTTGGCGATGATATTCATGAACACCTGTTTCAGTTTGTCGGGATCACAGGGTATTTCTACCAGGTTGGATGAAAGCTCTTCTATGAACGAATATTTTTCCGGCTGGTAGATCTCCGCCATGATTTTCAGGACATCCCGGATGACCGAGTTTATATCCGTGGCACGCTTGACCAACCGGTACTCCTTGGTGAAATCGCCGAGGTTGGCCACCAATTTTTCCAGGCGACTGATCTCATCATAAATCATGTCAAGCTTTTGAACCGCCTTCTGGTCGTCCAGGTTGTTTCGGATCTGATGGGAAAATCCCCCGATAATCATGAGAGGATTCTTTATTTCGTGGGCCACGTGGGCGACGGCCTGCCCCACCGCCGCCAGCCGCTCAGACCTCAGGAGGTTTTCTTCCAGTCTCTTCTGTTCGGAAACATCCCTGATAATTGCAGTAAACGTGATTCCCTGATCCATTTTCAAATAGCTCAGACCCAGCTCAATAGGAAACTCTTCCCCGTTTTTCCTGAGTGCCGTAAGAGAGAGGGTTTTCCCCATGGCCCTGGGAATCTTTTTTTCAAGGAAATGCTTGACGAATCTGCGATGATCGCCATATTGGGGAGGAACCAGGACGTTCAGGTCTTTTCCGAGGATCTCTTTCCTGGTGTATCCAAAGATGCGTTGGGCCGCATTGTTGAAAAGCACGATTTTCTGATTTTCGTCAATGCTCAGAATCGCATCGGTTGCCGTATCAAGGATGGTCCTGAATTTTTTCTCCGAAGCCTGGAGTTTTCGGATCAATCGCCGGTATTCAGTGACGTCCCGGGAGATTTCTATGAAATATTTTATCTCCCCGCCCCCCATAACGAGAGGGTACATGATCCGGATCATTTCTTTTGCCCCTGATTTACCGTCATCTCGCCGATGGGTTACCTCGACCCGCTTTCCCGTCTCCGCGGCTTTCTTGAGGGGACAAAGGCGGTTCTCCTGATCGCAGGGTTTTTCAGCGTGATAGGTGACCTCGTAGCACTTCTTCCCGATGGCCTCATCTTTGTCGATGCCATGCCGTTCAAGAAAACTCCGGTTCACGTTCAACACCCGGTAATCGGCATCAAGGACCATGATTTCTTCGTCGATCCCGTCAAAAAGCGTTTCCAGGAAGAGGTTATCAACCCTGAGCTTTTCAATAACCTCCTCTTGTTCGGCCACGATCTTTTGCAATCGGTCTATTTCCAGGGTAACCGGCTTTTCCTTTTGCTTTTTCATGAGGTAACTCCAAAATGACGACGTCTGCCGAGAGAGTATTCTTCCTCACCTCGCCGATGCATGGGCACGAGGAAGGTAAAAAACGTATTTCAGGGAGAGGATGTCAAACATCTCTTCGGTTCCCTTCCGGATTTGTTCATACAGTTCTTTCATGGTGGTGGCGGCCCGCAATGCGGCCTGGTATTCCTCCACGCTGAAAAACCGTGGATCAATGGGCAGCAGCACCTGGTCGAGCGGGCCGTGCCAGGTGATGCCCAGCCCTTTTTTCATCAGGAAAATTTTCTTGTACATATCCCTCACCAGGGCCGTGCGCAGAATCGGGCTGACCTGGTTGATCATGCAGTCTATCAGGCCTGCCAGGAGGTATACGTCCCGCATCTTGGTTTCCAGGTCCCGGTAAACAAACATGGCCCTGATGGTAGATGCCGTCCCGTCCTGGAGGGAAACATGGGGCGGCAGCCGCCTTGAATCCCGGTCCCCGAACCGGGGCATTCGCCTTTTCCGCCCCTCAAACTCCTGCGAATCGGATCGAAGCATCTGGATAAAAAAAGCCGTTTCCCAGTCCGCCTGCCGAAACTCCAGGGGCCCGGAAGTGACCAGGTTATCTGAAAATTTCGCAGTCCTGCTGCTGATGTCTATAATCTGACCCATTATCGTTCCCAAAAACCCCGGGGTTGTGTTCCGGCCGGCTCCCGGGACATTTCCATCACGGCCTCGGATGGCAGGTCTCATGGAGGTGTATCAGTCGCTTCCGCGTCACGTGGGTATAGATCTGGGTGGTGGAGATATCGGCATGTCCGAGCATCATCTGGACAGATCTCAGATCAGCACCTGCTTCAAGGAGATGGCTCGCAAAGGAATGTCTCAAACGATGCGGTGTAATATTCTTCCGTATTCCCGCCTGGACGGCATACCCTTTGAGAATCTTCCAGAATCCCTGCCTGGTCAGCGGTTTTCCCCTGAAGTTCAGGAAAAGATACGCGGAATTCGTTCGCCGGGAAAGGGTGGTTCGTCCTTCCTCCAGGTACCGGGCCAGTGCGGTCCTGGCCTTCTCTCCCATGGGGACCACCCGCTCTTTGCTTCCCTTCCCGAGGGTTCTCACGTACCCTGATTCAAGATTGATACTGGAAATCCTGAGCCCAACCAGTTCGGAAACCCGCAACCCTGTCGCGTAAAGGAGTTCCAGCATGGCCAGGTCCCGTTGTCCTTTCGGGCTGACGGGTTTCGGCGCACAGAGAAGGCGTTCGACCTCCTGGGGGGACAGGGTTCCTGGAAGCTTCCGGGGCATCTTTGGCGATTCAAGGAGCCGGGCCGGGTTGACCTCCAGTTTTCCCTCCCGCACAAGGAAGCGAAAAAATCTCCGCAAGGAGGAGACATGCCTGGCAACCGACCGGGCCGACAGTTTCTTCCCCAGGCGACGGACGTACGAGGAGAGTATCTCTCTATCCAGGTTCAGCAGCGTTCGTTTCTCCTGGTCAAGGAAGGTCACAAATCGCATCAAATCCCTGCTGTAAGACGTGACCGTATTGTCGGCAAGGCCCCGTTCCACCTTCAAATGGGCAAAAAATTGATCCAGGAGGATGGCTGTCTCATTATTCATGGAATACCTGCAAAAATGCCCCACGGGAAAATTCCCCCCCGTGACGCTAGAAATCGCAAAAAGCGTCGCAATGTTCAGCGTTCAACGTTCAAGGTTAATGCCTTACGATTTTTTCCATATTCTTACCTCCGGCTCCAACACAACTTTGCCTGACTGAGCACAAAGTCCAATGAATCCCGTATTGGATTTAGAACCGAAGTCTTTCCTCATCAGGCCAACCTTGAACCCTGAACCATTGAACCCATGCATGGTCACCAATCATAGAAATGGGAATCCCTCGTCAGGATTCTTGCCCCTCCTGCAGTGAGGAGGACCATTTCTTCGAGGCGAACGCCTCCCTCACCGGGGAGATAAATGCCGGGCTCAACCGTGACCACCATCCCTTCCTTGAGGACGGCGGGTTTCCTGGGACCAAGTCTCGGTCCTTCATGGGTTGCCAGTCCTACCCCATGTCCCAGCCCGTGACCGAAATGGTCCCCGAAACCGGCCTTTTTGATAAAATTTCTGGCAATGCCGTCCACAAAGGTCGTTTCCAGACCGGGGCGTATTTCGCGAATGGCAGCTGCTTGTGCCTCGCGAACGGTCCGGTAGATTTTCTTGAGGACCGGGGAAGGGGTGCCGAGAAACACGGTGCGGGTCATATCCGAACAATAACCGTTCAATTTGACCCCCAGGTCCAGTACAACCGCGTCTCCCTGCTCCAGCCTGCGGTCAGTTGGCACGGCATGGGGCAACGCGCTGTTGGGCCCTGAGGCGACAATGGAAGGGAACGCAAGATCTTCGGCACCCCCTTCCCTGGCAAGCTCTTCCACCTTCCACGCTACTGCACGTTCAGTCAGGCCCGGCTCCAGGAAATCAATGATCTCCCCCATAACGGCAGAGAGCAGGTCTGCGGATGCCTGCAAGGCGGCTATCTCATCCGCATCCTTGACTTCCCGCATTTCCTCCACAATCCCGTCCAGCGGCACCAGCTCAACAGGAGGAGAAAGTTCGCCCAGGGTTTTTTCCAGCTCCTGGTGTATGCCCCACGTAACATAATCCTTCTCAAAGCCCAACCGCCGGGTTCCCAGATCCGGTAACAGGCCGGCCAGGCCCTTGACTATCCCGTTCTGGATCGTCTTGACCGCAAAACCGACAGCCTCCCTGGATGCCTCTTCCGTGTATCTGGAATCGGTCAGGAGCAGGGAATCATGTTCATTGATGAGCAGTGACCCGGAAGACTCGGTCAATTGCAGGTCCGTGGCGCGAAACCCGGACAGATAGCGCCGGTTCTCCGGCTGCACAATCCAAATGCAATCCACGCCCTTTTCGCGCAGGCGTTCCCGGAGACGGGATATTCTTTCCTTGAAAAGGGGGACATCCATAGAATCTTTCCCTTCATCTGAGGCACAATTTTCCATTATTTTACCAGAGTGTCCCCGGGATTGCAATTTTCAGCGTCCCAATTTGCGTCTGAGCAGAACCGGTGGTGCGAAGGAAAGACCCAAAAAGATTCATGAACCTATTCGCGGCAACGGAGAGAGCACCGCAGGTGGATGAATGCGGTCTAAAACCGGAAACTGATGGCAAGGCCGGCTCCGCCCTGTGACAGGAGGAGGGGTTTCAGCTCCAGCGTGTCTTTGAGGCCGTTCCTGAAATCCCTTCTGATCTTGCGGTTATATTTATGGGCCACATTCACTGCGCTGTAGATATTGCCTGAATACCAGCCGAGCTCAAGAAAACAGAGCATGCCTCCCAGGACATTATTGTCGTTGTGAAAGGATTCCACCGCAGCCCAGATAAAGAGAGCATTTACCAGGAAGGCGACACTGCCGTCCTTGTACCGGCCCACGTAGGCGTGTCCCAGCCCGGGCAAAACCGCGGCCAGGGTTCCGGCCAGCTTCGGTGATTTCCGGGGAAGCGTCTTTCCCTTGAGGCTCGCCGCTGCCAGTTCATTGGCACTCCCGTAATAGGGACTCGTACCTTTGATTTTTCCGAACAGGCAAGAGGCCTCCTCCCATTGATCTTCCCGCATTTTTGTCCAGCCCAGGCGATACAAAACAGCCTGCCTGAACTTTGATTGCGGGAATTCCCGGAACAGTCTCTGAAAGTAGTATTCCGCTTCCCTCGAGATACCCTGCTGATAGTAGGACTCCCCCATCAGAAAAAGGGCCTTCTGTACGGAAACGTCATCATGATGGTTCGTGATGATCTCCTGGAAAACGGTCCTGGCCTTCTCGTATCGCCCGGCCTTCATGAAGCAGAGACCCATGAGCAATCGCGCGGATGATACAGCCTTCTCTTCAGGGAAAAAATGGATGAACCGCTCGTATTCGAGGATCGCCCGGTCGTACTCGCCCCTGTCCATGAGGCCGTCGGCGAATCGGAACTGGCTGACAGGGTCTATCACCAGGGAAGCGGCAAAAACAGGGATCGCGGTGAGCGCTGCAATCATGACCACAACGG
>JAFDGR010000022.1 GCA_019309145.1 Deltaproteobacteria bacterium
TCATTCTCTCACTGTTAGTGATTATTTTCGTGGCCTCGCTGGCGTATCGCATGACGCATCCCTATCGGCAGCAGAAAGTTCCCCGATTGACGTACAGCGGGAGCCGGAAGAGGGTCATCGTCAAGAAAAATACGGCGAAAGGCGATGATGAAGTATTGAAATGTCCCGAGGTGTTGATGGGGCTTTTTGCGAAATCCCAACACCACCACGGCGAGGTGATTCACGACCCTTTTTTCAGACCGGAGGCCAAAGCGCCGAGGGAGATAAAGCCCCCTGTTGAGGTAGCAAAGCCTCCTGAAGAGACTTCAAAGCCTCCCGGGGAAGATCCAAGGGTTCGTGCGCAGCGGGAATTGAGCAGTTTTCGGGTGTTTGGTTCCTGTCAGGGGAATGGAACCAATATGCTGTTCCTGGAGAGAGGGAAAGACATCTTCATCGTGCGGCCGGGAGACAAAATCGATGGAAAATACCTGGTGAGGAGTATCAATGGGAATTCCCTGGAGGTATGGGCAGAAGAGATCCAGGAGGATATTCACATTGATTTAAGCGATTTTTAGGAGCATTTCCATCAGTTCACAGGAGGCCATGTCATGGCTTACGTGGTTGGAAGAACAAGACACTGCATTTTGATCGCCCTTTTTCTCTGTGCCGGGGTCTGGCTGCAGGCCTGTGCCAATACCGCAGAGTATGTTGAAGAAGGAAGGACGCTTGGTTCTGCCGGTCAGTGGGACAAAAGTGTAGATGTTCTTCAAAAGGCGCAGGAAGAGAACCCTTCCGATCCCGAGATCAAACTTATGCTGGCGAGGGCAAAGTCTAATGCTTCCATGAAACACATGGCCCAAGGGGAGACCTTGCTCAGGAGAGGCTCTTTTGACAAAGCCATACGGGAATTCCGGTTGAGCATCAATTTTAATCCCGGAAACGTGCGGGCAGAGGTGCTTTTGAGAAGGGCAAAGGCCTTCCAGGAATCCAATGTCCTGTTTGGAGAGGGAAAGAAATTTCTGCAGAAAAAAGAATATGCCAAGGCAAGAAGGGCCTTTCAAACAGCCGTCAAACTAAACCCGGCAAACAAGGAGGCAGAGAATGCCCTGGCAGCCTATCGGAAGGAAATGGAACGGCCTCCCCGTTTTCGGTTAAAGCCAAAAACCACCGCTCCTGTTTCGCTTCGCTTCAAGAAAACACCCATCACCAATGTGTTTGAGGTGCTTTCCAGGCTGAGCGGCGTCAATTTCATCTTTGATAAGGACATCAAAGAGACCAAGGTCACCCTTTTCATGACGGACGTGCCCATTGTCCGCTTCCTTGAAGTCCTGCTGAGAACCAACAATCTGGCCGGGAAATTGGTCAATGACAAGACCATGATCATCTATCCCAACACGCCCGCCAAGATCAAGGAATACGAGGACCTCCAGATTCGGACTTTTTACCTGACGAATCTCCAGGTGAAAAAGGCGGTAGCCCTCCTTGCCAAGATTCTCAAGAGCAATGATATCATTGCCAATGAAAAATTGAATGCCCTGGTCATCAGGGGGCCGAAAGAACTGATTGAGGTTGCGTCAAAGCTCATAGAAGCCAACGATCGCCCACCGGCAGAAGTTCTTCTCAATGTGGAGATCCTGGAGGTGAGCCGCTCCAAGGAAAGACAGCTTGGCCTCGATGTGAACCCCACATCCATCACGTTCGGGATCGGAGAGACGAGCCCGGTGGTGAACAAGGATTCTGCTTTTGCACCGAATGTGTCGGCGTATGCGCTTGGAAAAATTACGAACAAGGAGTTCCTCCTGTCTCTGCCCCAGGCCACCCTGAATCTCCTGAAACAGGATGCGGGTACGCGGACTCTGGCGAGCCCGCAGATCAGGGTAAGGAACGGGGAAAAGGCCACGATCCATGTGGGGGAACGGGTCCCGCTGCGCGTCAACAGGAGGATAGACACCACCGGGGTGGTGACGAATGATTACCAGTACCAGGACATCGGGGTCAAAGTAAATGCCGAACCTGTCGTGAATCGGAATGACGAGGTTTCCTTGAAACTCGGGCTGGAGGTCAGCGCTCTGGGAGCCAACCTCGGGACCGCGGATGAGCCCCAATATTCCATCAAAACCAGAAAAGCGAGCAGCGTATTGACCATACGGGATGGTGAACCAGTCATTATCGGCGGTTTGATCAGTGATGAGGAGCGCAAAACCGTGCGAAAAATCCCCTTGCTGGGGGATATCCCGGTGATCGGCTATCTTTTTTCCAATCTGGACAAGAGCAAGGTAGAGACGGACATCCTGATGTCCATAACACCCATCATTATCCGTTCACAGGACATCCCGGCCAGAGAGGTGTCGGAAATATGGTCCGGCAAAGAACGCGATTTTTCTCTGAAAGAGCCTTATGACAGCTATGCCGAACGGAAGGATAGGTATTACGATCGCCCGAAAAATGTGAGAGACTTTGCCGGAAAAAGTGCTCCGGAAGGATTACAAAAAGCCGTGGGAACCATGAGGGATGATACCCCGCCAAAGGTGTCCGCAAAGGGGGCCGAACCGATTCCCCGCAAGCAACTTCCCGTAAAAATACCCCCTGGAAAGGTCATGCAGCCCGTCCCCAGCCCGGCGCGCATGACCCAGGTCCCTGCCGCACCGAACCCTCAGGGAAAGAAGGAGCAATCAGAAGCGCAGCGATATTTCTGGCCGGGAACCGTGCGGTACAGTATCCATGTGAATTCCTATCCCACCCGGGTGGAGGCGGAGGTACGGCTGCGAAAACTGAGCCAGGAGAAATTCGACTGCTTCCTGGTTCCCGTCAATATACCCGGTATGGGTTTCTTCTATCGTGTCTTTGTGGGTCGTTTTCGTGATTACCGATCTGCATCTTCCATGTGCAATGTTTTGAAGGGGAAAAGGGGATTCGCCTCAGATATTCACGTGGCGAATCGCAGGTGGGCCTTTGGAGGATGATCGTCCTTGACCTCTTGTCTTCGGAACAGTGCCGGCGTAACGCTTATTGAACTCCTGGTGGTCATGGTTATTTTGTCCGTCCTGGCGGCAGGGATTATGCCCCTGTCACAGATGGCCTATAAACGCTCGAAGGAAATCGAACTCAAGCAGAACCTGCGCATAATCAGAAAGGCACTGGACGAATATAAGACCCTGGTGGACGAGGGGAAGATTCAGACGCAGGCGTTTTCGAGCGGATATCCCAAGAACCTGGAGGTGCTCGTGGACGGTGTCGATCTCCAGGGGCCCGTTCCTTTTCGAAAAAAATTCCTGCGCAGGATCCCGAAAGATCCCATGACCGAAGACGGAACGTGGGGGCTCCGTTCTTACTTTGATGAGCCGGACAGTGATACCTGGGGTGGAGAAGACGTCTATGATGTGTATTCAAAGAGCGAGAAGCAGGCACTGGACGGATCTTATTACAAGGATTGGTAGTGCAGGACTCATCTGACATGAAAAGCAGCCTTGGGAAAAAGGGTTTTACCCTCATAGAATTGATGATCGTCATGACGATCATTGGGATACTGGTGTCCATTGCTCAACCGAATTTTCAAAAAGCCATTATCCGGGCCAAAGAAACTTCCCTGAGGCGAAGTCTTTTTGTCCTCCGGGATGTCATTGATCAGTACTATGCCGACCATGGAAATTATCCCGAAACCCTTGAGACCCTGGTGGAAGAGCACTATATCAGGGCGATCCCTGAAGACCCCTTTACCCGTTCAAGAACAAGCTGGATCGTGATTGCGCCGGAGGGCTCAGAGGAGTCAGGGGTATACGACGTCCACAGCGGGAGCGATTTGGTGGCGCTCAATGGAACACCCTACAATGAATGGTGAGTGGAGCCGGAAGATTTCCGGGAACAGGGGCTTCACGTATCTCAGCGCGTTGATTGTTGTCGTTATCTCAGGGATAGCGCTTATGGGCGCGAGTGAATACTGGAGTACCATCACGAAACGGGAGCGTGAGCAAGAACTCCTGTTCCGGGGCGACCGGATCAGGAAGGCCATTGCTTCCTATTACGAAGGCGCGCCGGCCGGCAAGCCGCACACCTATCCCGGGACATTGAAGGACCTCCTCAAGGACCCCCGCTCCATGAAACTTGTTCGGCATCTCAGGAAGCTTTATCCGGATCCAATGACAAGGGATGGGATGTGGGGCCTCGTCCTTGCTGCGGGAGGAGGCATAAAGGGTGTATTCAGCAAGAGTGCAGAAAAGCCTTTGAAGGTTGGAGGTTTTCCGGCTGAGTACCAGGCGTTTACACAGGCAAAGACATACTCTGACTGGAAATTCACCTACAATCCACAGGCAAAATAATGCTCGGGAGCGTTGCCTGGAGACCGGCGATGGTTCGCCGAAGGGAGAGGAGATTATCCCATGAAAAGATGCGCCATCTTTTTTTCTTTTCTGTGTGTGCTGGCCCTTTTTGCGGGTTCTGCCCGATCAGATCCCCTTTCAGATCTCATGGAGGATTTTTCCAAAGAATACGATGCTACGAAACCGCCTACTCCCTATAGTTCGGTCAACAGTGATTATACTCTGAAACAGACGGCTCTCGGCTCGATCTATACGACCAGAACCCTGGGGCTCCTGTATCGACAAAACCAGCAACTCATGGAAAAGTATGACGAGATGCTTCAGAAATATGACCAGATCATTGAGCAAAATAAACAGATCATCGAGTTGCTTTCGGTCCTGGCCAAAGGCAAGGAGAAGGGCAAGGGGCGCCCGGAATATGGAGCTCAGACCGCACCATAAGTGGGCAGGGTGCTCTCCTATTATGGGCTCTTCCAAAGGCGCGCAATAGCGGATGAGCATGGGAGGTGCGCTCCCTCCTTCTTTTCTAACCGTCTTTTTGCGAGAAACAGGGATGTAATGGTCTTGCTGTCCTTGATTTCTCCTTTTTCAATCATGGCAAATGCCTTCTCGAACGGCACTTCACGGACATGAATGATCTCATCAGAATCCAGGTTTTGAAGGGAAGCGTGAAGGTCGCCGGCCAGAAAAATGTGAATTTTTTCGTCTGAATATCCCGGAACAGGAATGATTGCGCCCAGCTTCTCCCAACGCTCTGCAGCGTAGCCTGTTTCTTCGATGAGCTCCCTCTTTGCGCATTCCAGGGGAGACTCTCCATGATCCAGGGTTCCCGCCGGTATCTCCCAGATATAGCCCCCGACGGCATGACGATATTGCCGCACCATGACCAGAGATCCGTCATCCTTGAGGGGAACCATGGCGGCGGCGCCGGGATGACGGATAATATCCAGATCGACTGTGGTACCGTTGGGGAGCCTCATTTTTTCCCTGATCAGTTTGAAAACCCTGCCTTGATGCAACAGCGTTTTTTCCAGTACCTTTGTTTCCATGCTCAGCACTCTCCTTTGCCCACTGGGTGCAGGCCAGAGGTTTTCACCCCGAACTTGGATTGTTATTCTTCGAGGGGTTCTTTCCCGAACAGCGCCCTTCTTTCCTCGTGGGTAACTTCCGTGGGAACACCGCGGGCCTTTTCCCGGTCATAACAAACGCGGTTTCTCCCGTCGGCTTTTGCGTCCAGGAGGAAGCGATCCGCGCGCTCGATAAACGCATCAGGTGACAACCTGATCCTGCCGCGGTAAACGTCGACGCCGAAACTCGCAGTAACCTGGAGATTTTTTCCTTCGACTGCTGCGGGGTTCTTTTCCAGGGCCCTGCGGAGGCGTTCGGCCGCGTGCACGGCCTGGGGAAGGCGGGTGACCGGGAGTATTATGGCGAACTCCTCGCCGCCGAACCTGCAGGGGATATCGATGCGGCGGAGGTTTTCAAGCATGGTTTTGCTCACCCACTTGAGCACCTTGTTTCCGACCTCGTGTCCAAAGGTATCATTGACACGCTTGAAATGATCCAGGTCAATCATGAGAAGGCCGGTCGGAAGCCCCGAACGCCTGGTACGCTCCATCTCGGTGGCTAAAATGGTCTGGAGGTGACGAAAATTGAAGAATCCGGTGAGGGGATCAGTACGGGAAAGCTCCTGCAGACGCTTGCACTCTGACCGCAGCCGGTCGACTTCCTTTTGAACCGGGCAATCCTGGTCATGCAGCGGGCATGCTGCAGGAATGCCGGCATCCCGGTCCGGGAGAATGTCATTTCGCGTCTTTTCTTTCCCCATACGCTACAATCAGGTTAGGTCTATTTTTTTGAGAGTGGAATCATTTTTTTCACGTTTTTTCTTTTGCGCCTTCAGGATCATGAGTGCCGTGAAGGAGCCGGCAAGGATGAGGACGGCCATGAATTGGGTTACGGTCATGTTTGTGTTGAAAAACATTCCCCGGTCATCACCCCTGAACCGCTCAATGAGAAGCCGGCTGAAACTGTGGAGGAGCAGGAACCAGAACAGGACCTGGCCCTTGTACGATTTTTTATGATGAATAATTAACAGGATGCCGAACAGGAGGAATCCGCCGACCGAGTGATAGATTTCAGTGGGATGAAGAGGGATGTGCAGAGGGGCAAGGCTCTTGGGATTTGTGAAGACCACCGCCCAGGGAATATGGGTGGGCTTGCCGTAACAACAGCCGGCCATGAAGCAGCCGATTCTTCCGAAACCCTGTCCGACGGCTGCGGCAGGAGCCCAGAGGTCACCAAGGTCCAGGATGGACAGTGAATGGCGCCTGGCATACCAGAGAAGGGATCCAATGGCGCACACGGCCCCTCCGGAAAAGACCAGGCCTCCGTGCCAGATTTCAAGGGTTCCCAACGGATGTTGCGCGTAATAGGAAAGATTCATCAGGACATACAGGAGTCTTGATCCAACGACCGCAGAGATCAGCATGAGAAATCCCATGTCCAGGACCTGCGGGGGCGCAATGCCGTAGATCCGTCCCATACGCATGGTAATCAGAATGGCAGCCAGGAAACCAATACCCACAAAAAGGCCATAGGTGTGCAGGGTCAGAGGCCCGATGGAAAAGAGTTCAGGATACATGGGAGTATCAGCCTCGATGGATCCCTTGACGGATCAGATGAATGGCAACCCAAATGGTTCCAATGGTAATGGCGGAATCCGCCAGATTGAATGCGGGCCAGTGGTACCGGCCCGCAAAAAAATCCAGGAAATCAATAACGAACCCCAGGCGGACCCGATCAATCAGGTTTCCCACGGCTCCTCCCAGAATAAGGCCGAGTCCGAAGAGGACCCTTCCTTTTTCCTTGGCCTGGCGTCCGGCCCAGTAAATCAATATGGCTATGGCGGCGATCGTCAACAGAATGAGAAAATAGAAGACGAAACGGCCCTGGTGACGATTCATGATGCCGAAGGCCATACCCCTGTTCCGGACAAGGACTAGGTTGAAAAAATCATGGACAACAGGGAATGATTCATGGAACTCAAAGGTTGCCAGGATAACCAGCTTGGATAGCTGGTCCAGAAACACGACGACTCCTGCAGGCCAAATGAAAAAAAGGTTTCTCTTGTTTTTCAACGGTCGATGAGCTCCATTGCAGCCAGGGCCCCAAGACATCGCTCACAGATGGTGGGATGTTGAATATCGGCACCCACCGAAGGGTCATGGACCCAGCATCGTTCACATTTGGGCGCGTCTGACGGCCTGACGCCTATTTTCAATCCCGGGATGGTCTCGCTTTCAGTCCCTTCTAGCAATGCACCCTCTTTCAAGAGGTCAACCGAAGAAACGATAAAGATGGACCTCAGCTGGTCTTGGTAAGATTCGAACAAGGGGGAGAGATCCGGAGGCAGGGACAGTGTTATTGCTGCGTCCAGGGAATGCCCGATTTTCTTTTCCTTCCTCGCGAGTTCCAGCACCCGGGTGGTTTCTTTTCTTACCGCGATAATCGTCTCCCACCTCCTTGAGAGTTCCGGGTCCAGGAATTCATGCTTGACCGGGATGAACAGCTCGGAATGCACACTTGGAGGACGATGGTCTCCAGGCATGTACTGCCATATTTCTTCAGCCGTAAAAGAGAGGATTGGTGCCATGAGCCGTACAAGGACTTCAAGAATTTCATATAATGCCGTCTGTGCCGACCGTCTTGCCCGTGAATCCTGCGGAGAGGTATAAAGACGGTCCTTGATGATGTCCAGGTAAAAGGAAGAAAGGTCAAGGACACAAAAGTTGTGAAGGTTATGATAGACCAGATGGAAATCAAACCCCTCATAGGCCTTGAGGACCCGAGCGTTCAGTTCCTGGAGCCTGTTCAACGCCCATTGATCCAGTTCCTCAAGCTCGCCATAAGGGACGGTTTGTGTCTGCGGGTCAAATCCACTGAGGTTGCCGAGGAGATACCGGCAGGTATTCCGTATTCTGCGATAGGCCTCCGTGAGGCGCTGAAGAATTTCCTTGGAAAGACGGATGTTGTCCCGGTAATCCTCTCCCGCCACCCAGAGTCGGAGGATTTCGGCCCCATAGTTTTTGATGAGGTCCTCCGGGGCAATCACATTGCCGGCGGACTTGTGCATGGCTTTGCCGGAGCCGTCCACGACGAACCCATGCGTAAGCACATGATGATAGGGTGCCTCATCTCTTGTCCCCACGGAACAGAGAAGAGAACTGTGAAACCAGCCCCGATGTTGATCACTCCCTTCCAGGTAGAGATCGGCCGGGCTGTTCAAGTAGTCACGATGTTCCATCACCGCCGCGTAACTCACCCCGGAATCAAACCACACGTCCAGGATATCTGTTTCCTTTTCAAAGTCCCCTGACCCGCATGCAGGGCATGTTGTGCCTGGTGGGAGGAGGTTTTCAGTAGATTCCGTAAACCAGACATCGGCGCCGAATTTTTCCACCAGTGCAGACACGTGATCTATGATTTCCTGAGAGATGACCAGGTTGCCGCATTGCTTGCAGAAAAAGACCGTGATTGGGACGCCCCACGCCCTTTGCCGGGAGATGCACCAGTCGGGCCTGTTTGCAATCATCTGGTAAATGCGTTCCTGTCCCCAGGAGGGAATCCAGGTGACTTTATTGATGGCGTCCAGCGCCTTTTTCCTGAGGTCATTTTTTTCCATGGAAATGAACCACTGCTCTGTGGAGCGAAAGATGACGGGCTTCTTGCACCGCCAGCAGTGGGGGTATTCGTGGGAGATATCCTGTTGCCGGAGGAGGGCGCCTTTTTCACGCAGTTTTTCATTGACGGCCTGGTTGGCTTCAAAGACCTGGAGGCCGGAAAAATACTCCACATCAGGGGTAAAACAACCCTGGTCGTCCACGGGAGAATACACGTCAAGACCGTATTTGAGCCCTGTTTCGTAGTCTTCACGGCCATGGCCGGGTGCGGTGTGCACGCACCCTGTTCCCGCGTCCAGGGTCACGTAATCGGCCAGCACGATGATGGAAGGTCTGTCATAGAGCGGGTGTCGTGCCTTAAGATTCTCGAGCGCTGTTCCATCGAACCGGGCCACAACCTCATAGGAAGAGATGCCGAAGGAATCCATGCAGATATCCAGCAGTCCCTCGGCGAGGATAAGGACGTTTTCCTCTGTTGTCTTGGCTGCAACGTACTGAAAGTCGGGATGAACGGCGATGCCCAGGTTCGCGGGCAATGTCCAGGGCGTAGTGGTCCAGATGACCACCGATACGTTTTCTCCTTTCAGGTTCTCGGCGATTCTCTCGGGTGCGGAGGTAAGTGGAAATTTGACGAATATGGAGGGCGAAGTGTGATTTTCATACTCGACCTCCGCCTCGGCCAGGGCAGTCTGGCATGAGATACACCAGTAAATGGGCTTCTTGCTCCTCACGAGGCTCCCATTGAGGGCGAATTTTCCAAACTCCCGCACGATGGTGGCTTCATATGGATAATTCATGGTGAGATACGGGTTGTCCCACTCTCCAAGAACTCCGAGGCGCTTGAATTCTTCCCGTTGTATATCCAGGTATTTCTCCGCGTACCTGCGGCAGTAGCCACGAATTTCAGCAAGGGACATATCGGCCTTTTTCGAGCCCAGCTCCTTATCCACCTGGTGCTCGATGGGGAGACCGTGACAGTCCCATCCCGGTACGTATGGCGCATGAAAGCCGGCCATTTGCTTGGATTTGATGATAATGTCCTTCAGTATCTTGTTAAAAGCCGTTCCCATGTGAATATGGCCGTTCGCGTAAGGCGGGCCGTCATGAAGCATATATGGTTTTCTCCCTTGGGACGCTTTTTGAATGTGCTCGTAGATGTGCTCCTCTTCCCATTTTTTCAGGATCTCGGGTTCCTTTTTCACGAGATTGGCTTTCATCGGGAACGCCGTTTT
This sequence comes from Deltaproteobacteria bacterium, assembly GCA_019309145.1. Lineage (GTDB taxonomy): Bacteria > Desulfobacterota > DSM-4660 > Desulfatiglandales > Desulfatiglandaceae > B46-G9. The sequence goes on from JAFDGR010000022.1 coordinate 10,210, forward strand.
CGGCAAGTTGAGCGTCTGCTTGTAATCCATGAACCGTGCCTCCTGCCAGCAAAATTGTAAGAGAGAACACTAGCAAACAGGCTTTGCGAAGTCAAATCCATAATCTTCCGCACCTGGATGCGTGGAAGGATGAAACCCTGGTGGAGAATATGTGGTTGACACAACTTCAAAGAACCTTTAATAGTTGGGTGGTAACCGGAACATATTGCATCAGGAGGAGCTGGAATGAATGGGAAAAGGATGATTACGTTGTTCGCATGTTGTATGTTGCTGGCGGGATGCGCTGCTCCACTGGTCTTTTTTGGCGCGGGAACCGCGGCAGGGGTAGCGGGATACAAATACTATGACGGGGTGCTCAATGTGACGTACAAAGCGGCCTACATTGATACGTGGGACGCGGCCAACAGGGCGGCAAAGGATTTACAACTGGTTGTAACAAGTGCAAAGCACGATCTTACCGAAGGAACAATAGTAGCAAGAAGGGCTGATGGGGATCGAGTTACCATCACGCTCAGATACAAGTCCGCGGATGAGACGGTGGTGGGAATCAGGGTCGGCACCCTGGGAGATAAGGATGCCTCCGGGACTATCGCAGAACAGATTCGAAAGGAGCTCTTCGGGAAATGAGGAACCTTTCTGTCACGTCCTGATGCCCAGGTCCCTTAACATGTCATGGGCAAAACGGATGATATAGCCCGTTTGGGGTTCGGTGCAATAGCCCTGGCAACTGCACCGCATCCCTTTCAAGCTCCGTGAGAAGAACTCCAGCTTTACCCAGTCCCCGCCCAGCTCCACGGCGAAAACATGGGGTTGACAATGGGTGTGGGCAACCTGCGTTTCACTGAGCAGATCGTCCGGGATCTGTAACCAGTACACCTTTTCCATGGAGGAGGAAATCGCTGCTTTCCTGAGATATCCGGTGATTTTCCCCATATCTGCAGGATCTATTTCGTCGATAAGATATGCCCTCATTGCTGATCCTGTTTCGTGGAATCGTCTCTTTTTCTGCCCACCCAAAATGCGTCCAGAACGGAATATATCCACACAACGGCAAAGACACCCAGAATAATCCAGAGGGCTGAAAAGTCCTGGCTGCCGAGTCTTTGCAGAATCGCCTCTGGTTTTGTGTTGACAAGGGAGGTTTCCGACAGGGCGGATTTTAAAAGAGCGTACATTGCGATCACGGCCATGACGAACAGCACAAGCACGGCCCCGAGGAGGACAAGCCCTTTTCTCACCTGCTGGTTCATGATCTGTCCGAGCCCCGGAATGATGAGCGCTGAGCAGAGCGCTGCCGCGAGAGCTTTTTTCATGAGAACATCCTTGGGGAGATTGCGTTTATACTGAACGTATCCCAACAAAGGCATATTGTCAACGGGGGCAGTGGTGTATTGTTCACATCATTTTGAAACGGAAATTGTCATATGTTAAGAGCACTCAGAGAGAAGGTTCAGGTCAATATCCCGTTTGTAATGCTTTATGATTCCTATCTCGAGCGATTTCTTGAGGAGCGGTTCAATCCTGAAATCGGTTTTGATGCTGAAGCGCTGGATCGTTTCAGCCTGGAGGAATTCAGGCAGGTGGCGGAGAAATGCGCTGAACGGGGGCTGCGTGTAACCTTTCATGCCCCGTTTGTCGATCTTTCTCCGGGATCCCCGGACCCCGAAGTCTGGCGATTGACCCGCCGCAGGTATGAACAGGTCGTGCAACTTATCCCCCTGTTCCGGCCCCGAACCATCGTGTGTCACGCAGGATTCGAACGGAAGCGTTACGGCTACCTCCGGGATGTATGGCTTGAGAAAAGCATTGAGATGTGGAGATGGCTCGGGGAGCGTGTACATGAAGAAGGGGCGCAATTGATGCTTGAAAATGTTTTCGAAGATGGTCCTGATGAACTGCAGCAGCTTTTTGCATCCCTGGAGAGAGAAAAAGTGGGATTCTGTTTTGACACCGGCCATCAATCAGCTTTCAGTAACACCTCTCTCGAAACATGGATGGAATCCTTAGGATGTTTTATCGGTCAAGTTCACCTGCATGACAATTTTGGGAGCGAAGATGAGCATCTTGCGCTGGGGAAGGGGATTATTGATTTTCCCGCATTTTTTCGTCTCCTGAGAGAAGTCATGACAAGCCCTCCTGTGGTGACGCTGGAACCGCATCAGGAAGAAGAGGTGTGGCCGAGCCTCGAATTCCTCAAACAAGTGTGGCCATGGTAATGAAGATCCGCGCGCTTTCCCATTGAATTTTGTGTTTCATTTCTATAAGGTGACGACCAGAATGGGTTGAAAGAGGATAAAACCGCCTTGTACGACCAATCTGGAAAGAGCAGCGAAGCATGAATGAAATCATGGAGCATCCATTTGCCAAGTCTGTATCAGCCACTGAAAAGTGCAAAAGGCTGAAGGAGGTGGTGCATCCTGATGACAGGCTGGCGATTCTCATTGACGCTGACCCCGATGCCATGTCCAGTGCCATGGCCCTGAAACGGATTTTCTGGCGAAAGGTCCAGCACGCGGAAATTTTTCATATCAATGAGATACAACGGGCGGATAACCTGGCGTTTATCAGGCTCTTGAAAATTGAACAAAAGCACGTGGATCAATTTCGACCTGCGGAGTTTGATAAACTGGCATTGGTGGATTCCCAGCCCAGGCATCACGAAGAATTCGCAGGCCTGCACTTTGATATTATCCTTGATCACCACCCCGTGGATGCGTTTTCCAAGGCCTCTTTTGTGGACATAAAGGAAGAATACGGCGCGAATGCGACCATGATGACCGAATACCTGAAGGCCGCCAAGATCAAGCCCTCTCCAAGGCTTGCAACTGCCCTTTTCTACGGCATAAAGACAGACACGGACAATTTTGTACGGAAGTCACTTCCCAATGATATCAACGCGTTTCAATATCTTTATCGGTTCGCGAACCTCAACATCATAAAAAAAATTGAGTCCTCGGAAATCACCCGCAAGACGCTCGATCATTTCAGGGCTGCCATTGACGGGGCGACCTTCATAGGGGATCGAGCGTGTATTCACATGGGAGCTGTGAAAAATCCCGATATTCTGGTGTTGATCGCTGATTTTTTTATGAAGTTGGCCGAAACGACCTGGAGCATTGTGTCGGGCGAATACGAGGGCAAAGTAGTGGTCATTCTGCGGAACGCGGGATTCAGGGGCAACGCGGGAAAAGTTGCCCAGAAGCTCTTCGGCGTCCTCGGGGGGACCGCAGGCGGGCATCCCGGAGCTGCGAGGGCCGAGATTCCCCTGAAGGAGATACGTGGTTCTTCAAGAAAGCAAGTAAACATAGGGGAACTGGTCATACAGCAGATCAGGAAGTGGTGCTAACCCGTACGAAGGCCCGTGAGAAAAACGGGCCAGGAGAAGTGTTTTGACGAATCTTGGGAAACCCCAAATCAGTGAAAAATTGATTGATGAAGTCAAGGATTTCATCATGCAGGGAAATGAGGAGGCACTCGGCAGGCTGCTGGAAGAAATGATGCCCGCTGATGTAGCTGATCTCATTGAACACCTGGACAGTGATGAACGGCTCTTTATCTTCAAAGTACTTGAACCTGAAGGCGCCGGGGATGTGCTGGTGGAGATCGAACCGCCTGTCCAGGGGCGCATTCTGGAAGACCTTGACAATGAGGCCATATCGGAAATCGTCCAGGAACTGGAATCCGATGATGCAGCCGATCTCGTTGGTGACCTCCCTGCTGACCGGGCCAGAGCTATTATAGGTTCCTTACGAGAAGATGTCTCCCAGGACCTGGAGAAACTCCTTCCATACCCTGACGATACGGCAGGGGGGATCATGGGCCTGGAATACGTGGCAATCGACGCCGATGCCACGGTCAGAGACGCCATTCACCTGATCCGGGAAAAGAGAAAGGAAGTGGAGAATCTCTACCACATCTGGGTGGTGGATGATTATGAGCGGCTGGTGGGGGTCATTTCCCTGAAAGACCTTGTGCTGGAGCCCGGGGATCGCAAGATCAGGGAAATCATGAATCCGGAAGTCATTTCTGTTCACGCGGATGCAGATCAGGAGGAAGTGGTCCACCTCGTCAAGAAATATGATCTGGTGAATATCCCGGTGGTGGATGATCAGTATCGCCTGATCGGGCGCATCACCCACGATGATATCATTGATGTCATTGAAGAGGAAACGGATGAAGATATCTCTCTTATGGCCGGGGTGATCAACCAGGAGATCACGGAAGATTCCCCCTTGAAGATTTCCAGGGCTCGCTTGCCCTGGCTGATCGCGGGTCTTTTGGGGGAGATCATCTCCGCGCTGGTGATCAGCAGGTTTGAGACATCCGTGCAAAGGATCATAGCCCTGTCCTTCTTCTTTCCCGTTATTATGGCCATGGGGGGGAGCACCGGGAACCAGGCCGCAACGGTCGTGGTGCGCGGACTCGCCACGGGAGATATCAGCCTCCTGAAAATCGGGAGGCGACTCCTCGTTGAAATGAAGGTTGCCCTGTTTAACGGGCTCATCTGTGGGGTGCTCCTCGGATTGATTGTCGGCCTCTGGATAGCCGACTTCCGCCTGGGATCAGTAGTGGGACTGGCACTGGTGGTTATCGTCCTCAATGCCAGCTTTTTGGGGGCGTCGGTACCGATTGTCTTGAAGAAACTGCATTTTGATCCCGCCTTGGGCACGGTTCCATTCGTGGCAACGTCAAATGATATATTTGGTCTTCTCATCTACCTGATATTTGTAACTTCTTATCTGAGATTGACGGGTTAACCCCGCATTCCTCAAAACCCACCACTCGGTATCTTGCTCCAAGCGGCGTAGGAGTTCCCCTCATGACGTGGAGAGCACCGGTTCCCGCAGCCGGGCATTTCCACGACCCCCAGCCTTTTGCCTTCAGTCCATCCCCTTGAGGAGTTGCCAGCCTTCCACCGACGCCCTGAAAGGTTGAAAGAAATAAAGAGATAAATAGATAAAGTATATATAGAAAACAGATATAATGATATAAAAAAATCTTGACATCTTTAATTCTTTCTGTTATTCAGGGTGCCATGAGGAAAAAAGTGTTTTCAACGCAGGTGAGAAACGATCTCCTGAAGGAGTTCAAAAAGCTCGCGATTGATCTGGAGCGCCCCATCAATGACGTTCTCGAGGAGGCCATGCGCGAGTTATTGAGGAAGTACGGAAAGAAATTGCGGCGGTAGAGGATCTTGGTAGTGCAGGGCGGCTTCATGGGAGGAAGTGTTTTGCGGTTCAGGAAACTCTTTCAACGAGGGGAAAAAAATGGCAGCAGAAATGGTTGATCATAATGGGGCAGGATCATCAGGCGGTCAGCACCGTATCCTGGCGGATATTGCCTTTTACCTTTCCGCGGCACGGTCCGCATTTGCGGGGTCATTCAAGTATCAGGCGGAATTCCCCGATGGGGCTCTGTACGAAAACAAGGGGCAGAGCCTGCGGGAGAAGGCCGTGGGCAAGATCCAAAACCTGCTCTTGGAGGAGCTCGTTTCCTATCTTTTGGAAGAGCCGGCGTTCGCGTCGCTCGAATACTCCCGCGGCCAGTTAAGAGACCTTGCAGGGCAGGTCCTGAAGATCGAGATTTTGGAAGAGAAAAAGATAGAGCAAGACTATTATCTGAAGGCGAGGATGGTTGGAGACGTTGATTCACTCAAAGAAGACAAAAAGACACTGGAAGAACTCGAAGAGAAAGTACGGGCCCTTGAGATGGCAAGGAAAAGGGCCGCGGAGGCCAATGAAGATATCCAGAAGCTGAAAAAGGAGATCGAGATGGTCAAGACAAGGATCCTGCTCGCGGGAGGGACCATTGAGGAGAAACCGGAGGAGGACAGAGCCATTTTCGACGTGATTGAAAAAGGAGATGCATTATACGCGCAGGAAGACCTTGATGGAGCGATTCAGGCCTATGGTCAGGCCCTTGAGTTGAATCCCACCTCTGCTGTCGCCCTCATGAATCGTGGGGCGGCCTTTCTGAAAAAGGGGGACGTGGATCGGGCAATGGAGGACTTTGATCGTGTATTGGAGCTTGAGTCCGAAAATCCATTATCTTATGTCAATCGCGGGTGTGCGTTTGCCTTGCAGGAAGAATGGGAGGCGGCTCTCAAAGATTTCAGCCGTGCCATTGAACTGGCCCCTGACACCGGTGATGCCTACCTGAACCGTGCCATCGCCTACTTGAAGCAGGGGATTGATTATGAGGCCGCCGAAAAAGACCTCACCCTGTATATTGGTATGCATGCAGGGGACTACAGGGGGCACCTGTACAGGGCAATTGCCCTTTCATACATGGAGCAATACGACACCGCCCTGCGCGAATACGAGGAGGCAATTCAATTGAATCCTTCCGAAATATCGGCCTATTATAACCGCGGAAATACCTATCTGAAAGTCGGAGATGTGGCAAGTGCCCTTGATGACTATACCCGCGTCATCACTATGAATGGGGTGGAGGGTGATGTCTATTACAACAGGGGGATTGCCTACGTGAGGATCGGAGAGATGGAGAAGGCTTTGGATGATTTTACCCGTTCCATTGAATCTTATCCTCTCGACGCGGAGACCTACCTCCGGAGAGGATGGATCCACGCGCGTCTCGGGAATGAATCCCTTGCCATAAGAGATTGGGAGCACGCGCAGTCGCTTGGAAATGAAACAGCCGCAAAATACCTTGAAAGATATGGCCGGACTTCTTAATGTTAGATGGAGCATCAGACCCCTGAGCGCGGGGGCCGCAAAAAGACTCGGTTGCTTCAAGAAAGGGACGGCCAGGGCCCGGGGGGAATATTGGAGAAAGAGAAGATTATCTCAATGAAAAGGGTCTGGATCATCGGTGCAGGAAAATTTGGACGAAGAGCAGCATTGTCGCTGGGACGGGGAGGAAAGAGGGCGTTAATTATAGTAGATAAGGACAAAGAAAAAATTGAAGGACTGAATGGTGTTACAATGATCCAAGACGGTGTAGACTGCCTGGTTGAGAATCTGCACAAAGATACCAAGGATTGGATTGTACCGGCAGTGCCGTTTCAGCTCGTCTATGAATGGATCCGCCGGAAGCTGACGCCTGCTTTTTCTGCGGTCCCTGTGGAAATAGAGCCTGCGTGGCAAGCTGCACTTCCCAATTGTATATTGGGTGGTAGAGGTCAGGCTTTTGTCAGTAATGCCGATTTCTTGTGTCCCGAGGATTGCCCCGAGCCGAAGGGCTACTGCACCTATACTGGTCTTCCTCGTCCCCGCATCATGTATCGCTTCCTGGCTGAATGGGGCAGGAGAAGATTCGAAACCATGGTTATCCAGAGCCGACAGCTTGCCCCGGGAATGGGCGGATTTCCGGCGAAAGATATGTTCGCGGTTCTGGATCATATCCGTGCCTGTCAGGATCTCCACCGCCAATTCATGTTGGCCACGGCCTGCAGTTGCCACGGGGTGATCAATCTTTTCGAACTTATTGCTTCTTGACCGTATGCCCTATCCGGAAAGAAGTCAGCAAAGCCGATGCCTTTTTGGACGTTGCTTCTTTCACTGGAGAGCTTCCACCGCAGAAAGAAGCCGGAATTTTGAGCAACACCTTCTCGGATTTTGTCGGACTACTTCTTCGCTTCCGTACGGACCATGCCGTTTACGATAATGGTTACTTCCCGCTTCTGAGGCAGGTCGGTTTCAAGTCGGAAATGACCGCTGTATTCCCCGGGGGACTTCGACTGGTCAATGACTGTCAGCCGGTAGATATACCCCGGCCGGACCGGGGTCAGCCTCCATTTTACGTGCGACCCCATGTCATGCCGTACCCGGGTTATTTTCATGGGCGTTTTGTGATTATTGGTGATGTCCACATGGGCTTCGATGGTCTTGCCCTGCACTCCCCACAGGGAGAGATATCCTCCTGGAGTCAGCCCCACGTGGGGCCGGATCTCTCCCCTCAGAGAAAGGGCGACGCTCATGTGCTCGGTATCATCGGACCACACAACGGCCTTCTTTTCAAATTTTCCCCTTATGCTGTTGCTGTTGATCTCAAGGGTAATGCGTCCTTTCCCGCCGGGAGGGATGGTCCGGTCGTACCGGACCACGGAGCAGCTTCATGACGGGCGCACTTTCTTGATGTGGAGAAGGGCGTCTCCCCGGTTGAATACCGTAAAGGTATGGGAGAGTTTTTCCCCTTCGAACACAAGAGGAAAGGTATACATGGTCTGATCCATCCGGATGAGCGGCCCTTCCGCCGCCCCGGCAAAAGGGCCCGATCCAAGGAGAAAAAGGAGCATCCCCAAGAAAAGGATTTTCCCCATCGAGGTGATCTATGAACACGTCATTTTGGTCCTCAAGGGCGTTTCCCTTGATGTCTATGAGGACCAGATCGCGTCCCTCTTGGGGGCTGCCAATGGATCCGGTAAAAGCACCACCTTGAAGGCCATTTCCAACCTGGTCAAGGCGGAATGGAGGGAGGTGACCAAGGGGACGGTGGAATTTGACGGGAAACGGGTTGACAAGCTCTTCGCGCCCCAACTGGTAAAAATGGGCCTCATCCAGATCATGGAGGGCCGCCATACCTTTGAACACCTCACCGTCGAGGACGATTTATTGACCGGTGCCTATACCCGGGGCCACGATTACGAGGGCATCCGGGAAGCCCTGGAGCGGGTCTATCAGTATTTTCCCCGGCTGAAGGAACGGCGGAACGCCAAGACCGGTTATATTTCCGGCAGGGAGATGCAGATGTGCGCCATCGGCAGGGCTCTCATGGCAAAGCCCAGGATCATGCTCCTGGATGAACCTTCCATGGGCCTGGCCCCGCTGCTGGTAAAAGAAATCTTTAACATCATCCTGCGCCTCAACCAGGAGGAAAAGGTAGGTATGCTTTTGGCCGAGCAAAACGCGGCCATCGCCCTAGAGTATGCCGAGTACGGCTATGTCATGGAAAACGGACGTGTGGTCCTGGATGGGGAGTCCGATACCCTGAAAGACAATGCCGATGTGCGGAAGTTTTACTTGGGCCTGACCGAGATCGGAAAGAAGAGCTACCGTGATGTGAAGCACTACCACCGAAGAAAGAGGTGGCTGGCATAGGGTCCTAAGATTACCTTCGAACAGCTACATGATTTTTTCAAGCTCGTCTTTTGACACCTTGTAGGTTTTGTCAAATTCCCGCCAGAATTTTTTATCCTTGTTTTTCCACCCCGCTCCGAAACGCTCGTCAAAAAAGGAACTCAGCCGGGCGAACCAGCCGCCGGGTTTCTCGATCCCCTGTTCCGTTGCCAGGAGGACCTCTTCGAGGTAGAGGTCTATGTCATTGATTTTGTCCTTGGGGATATAGGACTTTGCGCCAAGGCGGATGGCTCCGACCAGGTTGTGCGGATTCAGACCATGGGCCGTCAGCATCAACGCGGGAATTTTTTTGGCGGCGGCGATCTCAAGAAGATCAAATCCACGGACCCCCATAATATCCAGGATGGCGGCGTCAAAACGGCCGTTTTCGAGGAGATCTTTCGCAGCTTCAAAGGTTGTGGCGGTTTCAACAGCACAGTTATCGAGGATTTCTTTCAGGGAATCCAGAATATCGGGTTCATCGTCCACCGCAAGGATCTTCCTTCCTTTCAGGATGTCACCTCTGCCCATGTTGTATTCCTCCTCAATGTCTCGGGTCCTTCCCATTGCAGCCCATTCAGTCTCACGCCGTGGATTTTTATAGGATCTATCGATCAAAGGGAAGTCAAGATCGTATTGGACCAAAAAACATTTGACTTTCTCGCACCCCGGGAATATAAAGCTTTCAGGAGAGACCGACCGGTCTGATTATTGACCTCTATACACTCTTCTTACCCTGGAATCCAACAGAAGACGGAATGGACCCAAGCGGTGGAGTCTTCGAATGAGTCTGAAAGACAACATTATCTCCGAATCCCTGAGACTCTTTTCCCTGAAGGGTTTCCTGAGCACCTCCATTCAGGATATCATGGATGCGGCCCATACCTCCAAGGGAGGGTTTTACAACCATTTCAAGAGCAAAGAAGCCCTTTTTTTCAGGGTGCTTGAAGAAGCCCGAAAGATCTGGAGGGAAAACAATCTTGATGGGTTAGACCAGATCACGGACCCGTTCGAGAAGGTGAAACGGATCATTATAAATTACCGCGATCGATACCTGAAGGACACTGCAAAATTGCCCGGCGGTTGTATCTTTGTGACCCTTTCCGTTGAGCTGGATGATCAGCGGCCCCATTTGTCGAAGGAGTTGAATAAAGGGTTTAACGGGCTAAAGGCAATGCTGAAGCGATATCTGGATGAGGCGAAAAGAATCGGGCGTCTTCGGAAGAACTGTGATGTGCGGGCGATCACCGAACTGATTTTTTCCGTGATCCTGGGAACTACCGTGATGTATGGCATTGAAAAGCATCCGGCAACCTCGGATCTTGCAATTAACTCTCTGCTCCATTATCTCGATGAATTGTCCGTTTCTGTTGAAAACGGCAATGCCGCCTGAATGGGGCGGAACGATAGTACTCATAATTAATCTAAGGAGGAAAAAATGGCATTAATGACACCGGAACAGTTTGAAGAAAGTTTGAAAGACATGAAACCCAGGATTTTTATGAACGGGAAGCGGGTGGAAAATATTCTTGAAAACAGGAATACGCGAACCGTTGTCGAGGCCAACAAGGCAAGTTATAAATGGGCGCTGGATCCAAGGTATAAGGATATCATGACCTGCTACTCTCCGCTCATCAACGACACCGTCAATCGTTACACCTATGTGAGCGCCAGCACGGACGACCTGGTCAAGAAGGCCGAGGCCGGCACTTTTACCGCCGAAAAACTGGGGACCTGCATCTACCGGTGCGTGGGCTACGACTCTTTCCATTCCCTGGCCGCCACGACTTGGGAGATGGACCGGGACTTGGGGACGGATTACAATAAGAAATTCCTGGAATACCTGAAGATGGTTCAGACGAAGGATCTGTCTGTGGCCGGTGCACTGACCGAACCAAGGGGCAGTCGGAGCAAGAAGACCCTGGCCTGGAAAGATCCGTATCTCTCCCTGAAGATCGTGGACCGCAATGATGACGGCATCGTGGTCAGGGGGGCCAAGATCAATATCAGCGGCGCCTTCGCCTCCCATGAACTGGTGGTTCTCCCGCAGGCGGCCCATTACGAGGGAGAAGAAGACTATGCGGTCGCATTCGCAACGCCCACGGATGCGAAGGGAATCACCTATGTATGCCAGTACACTCCCTATTCCGCGGAGCGTGATCTGGCGGACGATCCGGAGGAGTTGGGAAACCCTCTCTATGGGCAGCGCGAGACCTCCATGGTGATTTTCGATGATGTGTTTGTCCCGTGGGACCGTGTATTCCATTGTGGCGAGTACAAATATTCCGTCAAGCTGGTGACCCGGTTCGCCAAGACCCACCGCATGACCTGCGGCGGCACCTGCAAGGTAGGGTTCATGAACCATATCATCGGGGCGGCCAAACTGATCCAGGAATACAAGGGCCTCGAAAAAGCGACCCACATCAATGATGAATTGATGGAAATGGTGGTGTTGCGGGAGACAAGCCGGGCCTGTGGCCTTGCCGCCGCCCAGAAAGGCGCTGAAGAACCGGAAGGTTCCGGCGTGTTTTTGCCTGATGAAATGATGGGCAATGTCTCCAAACTGAATGTATGCAATGCCTTCTGGCGGATCATGGCCCTGGCCGGTGACATCGGCGGGGGGCTGATTGTGACCATGCCCTCCATAAAGGAATTAAAGAACCCCGAGATTAAGGATTACGTGGAGGAGTTCTACAGCTTCGGTTCGGATGAGCCCACGGAAAATATCATGAAAGTCCACAAACTGCTCCAGAATTGGACGGCGGGTCAGCACGGCGTAGCGACCTGGCACGGGGCCGGGCCGGTGATGGCCCAGAAGATCATGCTCCAGCGGGTCATCGATTATGAACATCCCAAAGAGATCGTCAAAGAGACCCTGAACATAAAAGACAAGGACGACGAGTAATAATCGCGGGATGCGGAAAGGATCCCGGGACCGGTAATTTTATTTCTCCGGGGCTCGTTATGCACCGGGGATGAGGGAGGAGAATGGCAGATGGAGACGTACACCGGAAGAAATCGTGTTTCGGCAGCCTTTAAAAAGACATTCACCGACCAGGAGGTCCCCATTGACAGGATTCCGGTCTATCCCATCATGGGCCAGTGCAATGCCCAGCTCGTCGGGGCCTCAATCCGCGAATTTCTGCTGGATCCCAAGGTCTTTGTAAAGGCCCAGGTGGCGGCCTATGAGCGGTACAAACCCGATATCATCGTGATGCAGGGTGACCTTCTCATGGACGTGGAGGCCATGGGCAATGAACTCCGGTTTCCCGAAGACAGCATGTGCATCTCCACCAAATACGTCCTGGAGGACAAAGGGAAGCTCAGTAGCCTGCAGGTGCCCGATCCCACGAAAGACGGTCGTATGCCGGCTTATCTTGAGATCCTTTCCGAGACGAAGAAGATCATTACCGATTCCATTGTCTCTGCGGTGGTGGCCGGTCCATGGACCACTGCCATCGGACTTCGGGGCGCAAATGAGTTGATCCGGGACGCCATAAAAGACCCGGACTATGTGCATGAACTCATGGATTTCTGTTCCCAGGTTTCCATCTCCTTCATGGAGGCAATCCGGCCCCTCAAGGTGGGTCTCAGCTATTCCGAGGCCCCGGCCTCATGCAGTCTTATCTCTCCCAAGATGTATCGCGAATTCATTTTTCCCCACCACAAGAGGATTGTGGATCATTTCAAGGAAAAGAAGGCAGGGCTTGGGCTTCATATTTGTGGCTACACAGACCCCATCCTGGAAGACATGGTGAAGACCGGCGTTACCAACATCAGCATTGATGCGCCGGCGGACCTAGCCAAAGCGGTGGAGGTCACCAGGGGGAAGGCGGTCCTCATTGGTAACGTGAACACCAATCTCTTCTTTTCCGGCAGTAAGGAAGATATGCGGCAGGCCATTGAAAACTGTCTCAACGTGGCGCCCGCCGACAGTGGCTATATCCTGGCCTCCGGTTGCGAGGTGCCCGGGGTTGCACCGCCCGAAAAAGTGGACTGGTTCATGGAGATCGCAAACGAACTGACCCGAAATCACGCTTGACGGGAAGGGACGTCGCCCCATGCCCCCGGCCGATACCGGGGCATGGGGTTTTTTGTCGGCGAACGCTGCCCGGATGTCCCGCTCACCCCTTTCCATTCTCCTTCCCCTTGCGATTTCCCTCCAAAAAGGCCATACTGGAAGGTATGAATCCCCCGCACCCCATCCAGAAAGGCCCGGCGTGGAGAAAAGCCTCCGTGACGGGCAACGTTTATCCGCCTTGGCAGAAGACCACGGGCTTGCCCGTGGGGCTCCATTGCATGTTCATTGGGATTGCAAATACCATGCGGCCATTGTCCTGAAGAACCGGAAAAGAAAAGGAGAACTTGATTGAATTTCGATTTAAAAGAAGAACACGGAATGATCCGTGATATGTGTCGGGATTTCAGCCGGGAGGTGATCGCTCCTCGGGCAGAGGAGATCGAGCGTACTTGGGAATATCCATATGATATTATTGCACAAATGGCCGATCTGGGGATGATGGGCATCCCCATTGAAGCGGAATATGGCGGCAGTGGCGGGGACTGGGTGGGCATGCACCTGTGCATTGAGGAGGTATCGCGGGGAGATGTCACCCTTGGTGCGCTTCTTGACGTCACCACAAGCGTTGTGGCCCAGGAATTGGATGTGTTCGGGACGGAAGAGCAGAAGGAAAAATGGCTCATCCCCATAGCCAGGGGCGAAAAGATCGGGGCCTTTGGCCTGACCGAGCCGGACGCGGGTTCCGATGCTGGATCAGTGCGGACATCTGCTGTTGCAGAGGCCGACGGATGGGTCATTAACGGCACCAAGCAATTTATCACCAATATCGGGCTGGATAACGCCAGCCTCATCGTGATCACGGCTGTGACGAAAAAGGCCCGAAAGGGACGAGGGCGCATCTCCACATTTATCGTGCCAAAGGATTCTCCGGGATTCTCCTTAGGGAAGAGATATGAGAAGCTGGGCTGGCATGGGGCGGCTACTCATGAAGTCATCTTCGACGATTGCCGCATACCCCGGGACAACCTGCTGGGTGATCCGGCCAAGGGTTTCGCCCAGCACCTTGCAGTCCTTCAGACGGGGCGGATAAGCATCGCTGCCATGTCGGTGGGTGTTGCGCAGGCCTGTCTGGATGAGTCGCTTCGGTATGCCAAGGAGCGAGTGCAGTTCGGGAAACCCATCGGGAGCTTTCAGGCCGTCCAGTTCAAGTTGGCCGATCTTTCCGTGGCCATTGAACTGGCCAGAAATCAGTATTTGAAGGCTGCGTGGCTGAAAGACCAGGGACGGAAGCATACCTTTGAGGCCGCTACCGCAAAGCTGTTTGCCTCCGAGATGGCCGAGAAGGCCGCCTCTGATGCGGTTCAGATACATGGGGGATATGGTTACATGGCTGAGTACCCCGTCTCCCGGTATTACAAGGCGGCCAAGGTACTTCAAATTGTGGAAGGCACCTCTGAGGTAATGAGGATTGTTTTGTCCCGGGAATTAGGGCTTTGATTCTCCTAAAATTCGATCCCCTTTCGCGCCTTGATCCCTTTTCTGTAAGGGTGCTTGATCTCCCTCATCTCGATGAGGGTGGATGCAGCAGCCCTGACCTCCAGATGGGCATTTCGCCCGCTTAACAACAGGTGAAGGCCCCTTGGTTTCAGAAACAGGAGTTCCCGTACCCTTTCGTGGTGTACAAGTCCGTAATAGGTGGCGGTGTTGATTTCATCCAGGACCACTAATCCGTATTTCAGCGAAAAGATTTCTCTCAGGCATTCCTCCCAGGCGACCCTGGCCGCCTTCAGATGTTTTTCCTTTTCCGCAGGCCGGTTTGTGTGAAAGAATCCCTTTCCCATGGTCTCCACACTGAGATAAGGGAATTTTTCTATGGCCTTAATCTCACCATACGGCTGGGGGGATTTCATGAACTGGAGGATGGCGGCACGAATGCCCACGCAAGACATCATCATGGCCTTTCCGAGACAATACGTGGTCTTGCCCTTCCCGTTTCCGGTCACCACCTCTATGGTGCCGCGTCCTTCCGAACCGGGCGTGTCCTCAGGTCCTTCGCCGGAACGGGTCACAATCATTTCCGTAACGAGATCCGCCCTGTCAATAATCTCCTCAGGGGCCCCTGGACCGCTCAACACCAGCTCCACGTTCGGTGGCCTTTTCTCTATCAAGCGGAGGATTTGTTCCAGGGAGATCACACCCTGATCGAGGAGCGGATTAATGCCGTTGAGGATGACGATATCAAATTCACCTGCCAGTGCGGCGGCGCTTGCATGCACAAAGGCATCGAGGGCGCTCCCTCTGCCCATTCCCCGGCCCCCGCCTTCTTCAATAGCCGTATGGTCGATCACAAGGTTGGGCTTGAGGAACAGGGACGCCATGGCGTCCCCGTTCATGGCTTTGTGGGGCGAAAAACAGGCGTTGAGGGTCCTGAGATTCTGCCCGGCGGCCCTGAGGCTGAGCCCGATGGGGGCAAAATTGAACCATTCGGAAGTACTTGTATAGACCTGGACAAGACCCTTTTTTAACATGAATGAAGCCCTTTCAGCAAATAATGATTGATCTTTTTTCCCTCTCATCATAGAAAAGATTGAAGGATATGACAACATTAAAACCTGATCCACGAGCAAGGCATCATCTCCCCGCCGAAGAATGTGGAGGAAGCCGGTTTTTCCACCGTGGTGCTCACTCCCAACCACAATTTCCACAAGGCTATCGGCATTCCACGCTCAGCCGCCATAGAGTATCCTTACGGGAGGCTCCTGGGACAGGTGGGGGATCGGCAAGGGCAGAAGAGTGTGCTCCTGAAGACTCTTTCGGTCCTGGTGGAGGCCGAGAATCCCGGGGAAATCCATCATTTGCCTTTCACATGGCCTGAAGAGCCGAAAAAAACGGATTGGCATCCCCCGGAAATGAGTCCTGTCATCAAGCTGTATTTGGACGACCTGAAAGAGGCCCGGAAACGGGAGGTGGAGGAGGGAGTTTCCAATCCAAAAAGGAGGAAAACGATGAATCTGTATGATATTATGGACGAGGATCAATGGCAGGAGATTTTGGATGATCTGAGGCAGGCGCTCGGTATGCCGACGGCCCTTGTGGACCCGCACAGCTTCGTTCTTCAGGAAAGCGGAGAGAGACACGAACTTTGCAAGGCCATTCGAGCCAACAAAGATTCATTGATTGGGATATGCGCCAAAACGCAGAAATTTATGGCAGGGAAGGCAAGAGAAACGCATAAACCGGTACTGGTTTCCTGCGAAGCAAACATGTCGAAATGCTTGATACCCGTTTTTGCAGATGGTGAGTTCATGGGTTCAGTAGTTGTTTGCGGGACAGGTATTCCGGAAGAAGAGATTTCACCTGCCATGATTGCGAAAAGTATCAATACAAGCGAGGAGGAGGTACATCGTTTGATACAGCAAGTCCCTGTTATGGAAACGGAAAAAGTGATTGAAATATCCAACCATATCTTTGAAAAAATTCATTCGGGCGAATAAACACGTAACTTCCTAGCCATTTGAAAGAACCCTGTCCGATTGGAGGCCAGGGAGGGCTCTTTAGGTGCTCATCTTCGATCTTCTGCCCTTCAAGATTCCGAACATGGAATATATCGGCTATCTGATTGTTCTTCCACAAAAAACCTTTGAAAATGCATTGTTTTTTTGCTAAGCTCAGCCGGTATCTTCAATGAGGCTCGCCCCAATTTATTGCGCTATTGCAGGGAGGTCGTGGCATGTTTACCTTTGATCAAGAACAAAAAGTCTGTGAAGTTGGAGGAGTAACGTTTGGAGGGAAACCCGGACAGTATCCTACGGTGGTGTGTTCGTCCATATTTCAGAAAGG
>JAFDGR010000193.1 GCA_019309145.1 Deltaproteobacteria bacterium
TCCGGCTTGCTTGGTTGTAATCTGGCGCATTCTTCGTGCCTGCACTCAGCCGACTTCCCATCTTGGCTTCAATGACGCCGAAAATCCCATCAGAACCTTCTATAGAAATGTCGCCACGATTGGCGGAATCCACGCGGAAATCGCCAAGCGCCATATCGGCATGCGTGTAGCCCTCCGCCAAATCATCTTTGCGGCTTCTTGCGAGAAACGGAGATGACAAAAGGCCTTCAGAATACCAGTGCCGAATGTTGCCAAAGTCAACATGTGGCAGTTTGAGTTTCGCCTCGATCGATACTTCGACAAGCAAGCGTGTCATCCAGCCTTCATTATAAAGAATCGTGGGGCAGATATTGGTTTTGTCTGTACTGCATTTGCCTAAGATATTGGTTACAGTTGCGAGCATATTCATCTCTCTGGCTAACAATAAATGGATTGATCCGCATCGAAAGCTCTGTGAAGACCTCAAAGTTAATCGACCGAGTAACGAAAACTGGACGACCCACGTTTCACATTTTGCAAAATCCTTTTGTCATGCAAATGTCAAGCATACCCAAACTATGCGTAACTGTCTAGGAACATACGAATGTCTCTTGGAGATTTATGGAAACGGGTAGCGAGAACAAACGATCAGTTTCGGCAGACCATGACCTTGGATCTCCCGGTCCTCGTCTCCAGCTTTTCCACGAACTTGAAATAGTTCTCCAGGGTTTCTTTTTCGTGCTTGAGGGTGTCCAAGGCCCTCTTGGCACCCATGGAAAGAAGCCGGATGTAGAGCAAGGTCCTGATCACAGGATTCTCCGGCAGGTCGTGTTCCATCATGAGGAATGATTTGCCGGGCTTGAGGACCCGCACGGTTTCCTTCAACATGCGCTCCCGCGTCTCTCCCTTTAACTCGTAAAAGGCATGAGAACAGGTCACCGCGTCAAAGCTGTTGTCTTTGAAGGGCAGATATGCCACGTCTGATTCCAGTATCTCAATATTTGAGTATGCCCTGGTTTTCATCTTGCAGACTTCCAGCATGCCACGTGAAAAATCGATTCCCGTAACAAAACCTTTTGGTCCCACCCTTTGTTGCAGATACAGTAACAATATCCCTGTTCCGGTGCACATGTCCAGGACGGAATCCCCCTCTTTGACAGGAATCTTGCTGGAGAGAAATTTCCTCAATCCGCCCTGGGTGTCACGGGAGTGAAGGGCCACGAAACGATCATAGTATTTTGAAAACGCATCATAATATTTTCTTCTGAAATTTTTCATGCACATCCCCTGCGCTGTTCGCCCTGCACAGCGTATATCTTTTTTCTTACTATATTCCTGAAACAGCCATATTACAAAGGAGAAACGCGTCTGTGAACTTGCGTTTGACAGGATGGAAAAGAATGACCGGGAAACAAGGAAAAAAATTCCGCTGTTTCCTTTTTTTGCATCCAGAAAAAAAGATAGTTTGGTTTTGAATTCAGCATGTTATCTGGAGCAGAAGAGGTATGGCATGGTTTTGGCTTAAGACCTCGTTTATGAGTCATCATTGGTGAGGATCACGGGCGAGTTTGTGATTCTCCTGGGTTCGGGACCGTTTATTTGAAAGAAAGAGGAACAATGGATTGGGAGCGGTTTGACGGTATTCCCATTGAAGCGGCACAGGGAAACATTGCGCAGGTAAATAAGGGTGAGCACCCAGGGTTCGTATCCATGGAGGAGATGTTCCAGCGGGAAAGGCCTCCACGGCACTTGCAGTGGCAGATTCCCTGGTCCGACCTCATGATGACCATGTTTATCCTTTTCGCAGTGATGTATGTGTATGCGTCTTCAAAACAAACGGTTGCGACACCGGAAGGAAAAGAAAGGGCGCCCAGCATTGCGAGTGTGTATGAACTCAGTAAGAGCACCGTGCAAGAAAATCACCTGGAAAAGCTCGCGTCCGTCGAACTTGTTCCGGATAAGGCGGTGCGCATCCTGCTCACCAGCGACCTCCTCTTCGACACGGGCCGGGCCGCATTAAAGGGCGGGTCAATTGAAATGCTCAAAAAGGTTGCCACGGTTTTGCGGAGAACGCCATACCTGGTGAACCTTGTTGGCCATACGGACGATATCCCTATTCATACCGAGTCATTCCCGAGCAACTGGGAACTTTCCACGGCGCGGGCCTGCGCGGTTGCCCGATTTCTTATTGAAGAGATGAAAATCCCCGCAGAGCGTTGCCGGGTAAGCGGATATGCGGAGTATCGTCCCCTTCGGCCCAACGTCTCTCCTGAAAACCGGGCAGTGAATCGAAGAGTAGAGATCACCATTACCAAGGAGACATCTTGAGCATGGAAGAAAAAAACTGGAGAGAGAGCAACACGGCGCTGGGAATTCTCTTGTGCGCGGTCATCTTCGGATTAGGGTTCCTTATCGCGGGAAACATCGGTCTTTATTTTAATCTCATAGGGCTCCTCATTGTCGCAGGGGGCACGCTCGGGGCAACGTTGATCGGCTTTTCCACCAGGCGATTGATGATCGTTTACAAGATTCTCAAGAGATCGTTTCAGATGCCCGTAAAACGGCCTCATGAGATTGTGGAGATACTGGTTGATCTCTCGGTAAAGAGCAAGATCCGGGGTATCCTTTCGCTGGAGGAAGACGAAGGGGAAACATCGCTTCTTTTTCTCCGCAGGGCGCTCGGGTTGCTGGTCGATGGATACAAGACGGAACAGATCTCGGAGATCCTCACCACCGAGATGTATTTCTTCAAGGTGCGGCGGGCTGAATCGGAGCGGGTGCTGAGGACAATGGCTGATCTTTGCCCTTCTTTCGGTATCGTGGGCAGCATTATCGGCCTTATCGGCATGATTGCGGGCTCCGGTGACACTTCTACAATTTTGGCTACCATACCCATCGCCCTGACCTCCACCCTCTATGGAATTATCTTCACCAATTTCTTTTTTCGTCCATTTGAGTCCAAGATACAGGATAGAACCAATCAGGAACTGCTCCTCCAGAAGATTATCGTGGAAGGGATTATTGCCATCGCAACAGAATTGAACCCGAGAATCCTGGAAGCCAAGCTCAAGTCTTTTCTGACTCCCTCCTCTCGAAAAGGCAAACTGGTCTCCCTTCAGAGGATCCGGGAAAAATTCAAGATCAAAGACGCATCACCAAGCCCATCCTTGTCACAAACCCCGATGCCCAGGTATTCCGAAGGCGTGTGATACATCGAGTTTTCTTGCCCCAGAGGACAATTTAACGTATAAATGAATTTCTGTTATCGCGGCCTCGACCTGAATACCTCGAAGAGGCGTATCAGGCGGGAAGAGAAATGGCCGGCGTTTTGGAGTACCGTTCGTTTTGGACTGAGAATACCAACCGGAAACCGGGATAATTCCGGGAAAGGGGGCATGAACATGGAAGGATGGACGGAAGATGAGATAAGGAATAGAGAACTTATGGCCCCGTGCGGGCTCTATTGCGGGGTCTGCGGTGTCTACATCGCCACCAGGGACGGAAATGAAAAATTCAAGGCAGTTCTGGGGAACCTGTACGGGACCAGACCGGAAGACACGGAATGCCTGGGGTGCATGCAGCCTGATCCCCCGAAAAATCTTTACTCATTCTGTGAGACGTGCGCCATACGGGAGTGCGTAAAATCAAAGGGATATTATTCCTGCCATCAGTGTGAAGAATGGCCCTGCAGTTTCATTGAAGAGTTTCCGCTTGCTACCGGCCGTCAGGTCATGAAACGCGCGATCCCCCTCTGGCGCGCGAAGGTTGCCGAGTATGGGGATGAAAAGGGCAGTGTGGAATGGGCGCGGTCTGAATGTGAACGCTACCACTGCCCTTCGTGCGGGAAACCCCTTTTCAGGGGTGCCCAACGCTGCAAATATTGTAAAGAGGAAGTGGCGGAGCACCTGGACGGCTCCCTTTAGCCTGCGCATCCTTCGGCCTCACCCGGCGCAAGCGCTTGCGCTCAGTGTCAGTCTATTCACCTGGAGGCGCCACATTAAACGTTTACTGTTTCGTGCCGATGGCCTATAATCACCATACATTGCTCTACGGAGGAAAGACCAGGTGGAAACAGCTCTTATTTCGGGCATCGTCGGCTTTGGGCTTTGTGCGGGGATTTTTCTCGTCTTCTGGATAACGAGGCGGAGGAAACCTCGAAAACCGAGCAGGGTTAATGTGATTTCTACGGTCGAGAAATTCAAGTCGCTCGGTGAATTAGTGGTATTCAAAGTCTTCACCAAGGAAATCATAACCACTTCCGATCATTGGTTTGGCGAGATGGGGAAAAAGTACTTCCGGTGGCTCGCATCAGAAAAGAAGATGGCCATGATCTTCGAGTTTGATATTGACTTCAAATATGATTTGCACAGCCCTGACTTCATTATTGAATCCTTTGAAAGCAATTCCTATCTCCTGAAGATGCCCAAATGCCTGTATGAATCTCATATCAAGAATATCAGTTTTTATGATGAACAGCGCGCGAGGCTCCTGCCGTGGCTTTTGCCTGATCTCTTGAGCAATGCCTTCAGTGACAGTTTTAGCGAAGAAACAAAAAACCGGCTCGTTGCGGAGGCCAAGAATCAGGCATCCCGGATGGCAAATGAGCTGGTGAAACGGATGCAGTCTGAGGTCCAGAAATCAGCCAGGCAAACCCTGGAGTTGCTGGCCAAGGGATTCGGCGCGGAAAGGGTAACAATCACGTTCAGCGACGTGGAACCGCTGCAGGCTGGCGTAAATTACCAGTCCCAGACAGAAGATAAGAAGGAAGCAGTCGGCTCATAGTTTAGGCGGCCGCGTCTGAAAAGTGTTTGGTGACTACTCACGTAGTTAGGCTGAAGGCTGAACTGTTTTAGCCTGGTCAGGAGGCAGAGAGATGTCCCTCATTACCATCACCACCGGAATCGCCTGCGGAGGAATGGCCACTGCCCGGCGTGTCGCCGAAGAGCTTGGAATGGTGCTTTATGATGACGACCGGCTCCAGGAAGAGGCGATAGAAATGGGTTTTTCATCTGAAGACATGAAAAGCTTTGACCAGACGGCGCCGGGTCTCCTGACGCGTCTCTTAAGGGGACGACCGGCCGAATACCTGGAGTTGATGGCGGCAGCCGTCTACGAGGTAGCCCGGCGCGGCGAAGGGATTCTCTGCGGAAACGGGGCACCCTATTTCCTGCGGGATTTTGGATGCGCCTTGCACTTGCGTATCCATGCCTCAGAAGAGTTTCGAGTTGCACGCCTCATGAAGCAGAAAAAGATCGGTGAGGAAGAGGCCAGGAAACTGATCGAGAAGGCAGACAGCGATTTGAAGGGCTTCATGCAGTTTTCCTTTCAGATGGATTGGAATGATATCAGCCTTTACGACGCAATTATTAATGTGGATAAGATCGGCCTGGATTCAGCAGCAGCGCAGATAATCGCAATGGCCGGGACCCAGCAGATTCAGGCGTGCAGCCTGACCGCCCTTGAGACCATGGAAAAGTTGTCTCTCCTGAAAAGGGTAGAGGCCGCGATCCTGAAAAACAACATCAATCCCCAGGAATTGTTTTTTGAGGTCCCTGAAACAGGGGTTGTAAAAATAATGGGCTTGATAAACCCCATGCGCACGGTAGGTGGTGTCCTGGAAATCGTGCGGGCCGTCCCCGGGGTCAAAGATATTATCTGTGAGGCGGAACGGCATCCCATGGCCAACATCTAAAGGCATCGATTCGCAATTACTCCAACATATTGGGTCCCTGCAGGCGGGGAACCGGCATATTCCCTCTGCTACGCTCGCTTCGCCGTCCATGGCTCCGCTCACTGCGGATGATGTTTTTCACACGGATCCTGGTATTCATCACATAGGCCCTTTCGGGCTGCTTCGGAAGGGGCCTGTTATCCCATTCCATGGCCTTTATCCTCTCCACGATTTTCTCCAGGTTTCCATGCTCCTCTTCTGCCAGCTTTTCTACCAGCTTCAGGTATGCTTCTGTTTGGGCCATGGAGTCGACGATGTATTCCCTGGCCTGTTTTCCGGTGACGACCGTGTGATGCCCGGTACAAAGGACATTAACATCCAGTTTTGACAGTTTCCTGAGTGAGTGCTGATATTGGTCATAATCCACCAGGAACTCGCAGATGCCGTCACAAACGACGGCTTCCCCCGCGATGAGGATTTGTCTCGAAGGGATCCAGTAAGAATAGGAATCCCACGTGTGACCGGGAGTGGAAAGAGGATGGATTTCAGTTCCACCGGCTAGTTTGACCGGCTTTGCGGGAGCAAGGGTCATGTCAAGGCGGAATGATTGGAAAGGTGTTTTGTTGATATCCGTAACCCCCCAGGAACCGAGGGTTTCAAGGGAATCTTCCGAGAGGCTGGAGATGCGTTTGATCGCGGCCGGGTGCTCCAGAACATCGCGGATCCGGGATGATCCCGCTATTTTCATATGGGGCCAGCATTTTTTGAAATGGGCGGCTGAACCAATATGATCCCAATGGGAATGGGTGAGGAAGAGGTAAGCAGGGGACCGTGAGCCGAGAATTTCCCGGATGCCTTTTTCATACACGAAAGCCAGGCCGGAAAATCCCGCATCAAAGAGGACCGGATCAGCGCCGTCCAGCACATAGACGGGCACGCTGGCATGGCCCACCGCGTAAAAGTCGCTTGCAATTTTTCCTGTCGTGGTGATGATCATCTGTTG
>JAFDGR010000194.1 GCA_019309145.1 Deltaproteobacteria bacterium
CCGGAAGGATTTAATGTGGGGCTCAATCTGGGAAAGGTGGCAGGGGCCGGCGTGGAAGAGCACCTGCATTTTCACATTGTTCCCCGCTGGAACGGTGATACAAACTACATGACGGTGGTAGGAGCGGTCAGGGTTATCCCGGAACACATCAGAGAAACATATAAAAAATTATTACCCTATTTTCAATGAGATATTTTGGTAATGAACCAGGTTCACGGTCTAACTTTGAACCTTGAATGCTGAACCCGGAACCGATCATTTACAGTGGAGGTGATACATGAAACATGTGCGAGTGGTTTTGATTATCCTGTTTGTCCTGCTGATCATCGCGGTGGCGGTCCAGAATTATGCGGTCATGGCTACAACGGTCACATTCAGGCTGAATCTCCTCTTTTTTAACCACGAGACTCCTCCCATGTCCCTCTACCTGGTTGTCATCATCGCATTCCTGCTCGGGGTCATTTTTACCGGTTTCTACGGTATCACTGAACGCTTTCGCTTGAAAAGAGAGATCAAGCTGCTCAAGAAGGAGTCCAAGGGGAAGGACCAGGAACTCCAGTCTCTTCGCAACCTCCCGGTGACCGCAGAAGAGGTGGGCCCCGATGAAGAACAGGGTATGCAGTAGGAATTCGGATTCTTTACGAACACTAAACAGGGAGTGATGAAGAAATGGGGGGGCCGTTCTGGCAGTGGTTCCAGGAACCCGATAATCTGCGCCTGATCCTGGGGATAGGTCTTGCGTTTTCCCTGGGGCTCGTCCTGGGGATCTGGTGGAAGACCATTACTCGGGTGGGGGGAAGAGAGCGGACCGCGGGCAAGGGAGACAGCGCCTTTCTCAAAGGGGTGCAGTATATCCTGACCAATGATCATGATCAGGCCATTGAAGAGTTCACCAAATCCGTGCAGGTGGATTCTGAGAGCATCGAAACCTATGTGGCACTGGGCAATCTCTACCGTTCCAAAGGAGATATCGGCCGGGCAATCCGCATTCGCCAAAGCATCATCCTACGTCCCAATATTGATCCACAAATCAAACTCAGGGCCCTTTTCGACCTTGGCGTTGATTACCGGAGGGGCGGTTTTTTCAACCGTGCCCTGGAGACCTTCCAGAAGGTCATTGAAAAAAACCCCTCCAGCGTGGAGACTCTGGAAGAAATAGAGCGGATTTACGAGGAAATGAAAGACTGGGAAAACGCCTATCGCACGAGACAGAAGATTTCAAGGCTGACCAAGGGAAATCACGCGCATATTCTTGCCCATCACCTGGTGGAAACAGGGAAAATGCTGATGGAAGAAGAGGATTTAGCCAGCGCACGTCCCTTTTTTACCAAGGCGGTATCCACCGATCCGGGCTGTATAGACGCCTATCTTCACCTTGGAGATCTCCACTTCCAGAAAGGCGAGTTCAAGAAGGCTATTCAGCAGTGGAAAAAGGTCGGAGAATATGCTCCTCAGTTCACTTTTCTTGCCTATCGCCGGTTGGAAGGGGCCTATGCCAGGATGAAAAACCTCAAGCCGGTGGAAGCATTCCTGAGAGAATGCGTCGAGAACCATCCTGATGCCTTCACGCATGTGGCCCTGGCGCGTTATCTTTCCAATGAAATGGACGTGGAGGGAGCCCTCGAAGAGCTTGAAAGCGCTCTCAAGCTCGCCCCGACATTCTGGGAGGCCAGGCGCCTGAAGGGTGAAATACTCCTCTCCCAGGGAAAAAAGGAGGAAGCCCTGGATGCCTACCACGATCTTCTCGAACATTTGAATGTCCCCTATCTGCGGTTTCAGTGTTCCCAGTGCGGATACGAGCCCGTTGACCTCCAATGGCAGTGCCCCCAATGCAGGCAATGGGATACGACAGATCTGGTCCATTCCGCTGAAGCCGGTTCTCCTGAAACCTCCCCCTCCCAAACCGTGATCCCCGCGCTGGAAGAAACGAACGAAGGCGGATAGGATGGGTCAGTTGACACCGATGCTTCGTCAGTATCTGGGCATTAAGGGACAATACCCTGATGCTATCCTGTTTTTCCGCATGGGTGATTTCTATGAAATGTTCTTTGAAGATGCCCGGACCGCATCAAGGATTTTGGGGATAACCCTGACGTCGAGGGGGACGTATGACGGGGAAAAGGTCCCCATGTGCGGCGTTCCCCACCATGCCTCAAAAAACTACGTGGCCAGATTGATAGAAAGCGGCTGGAAGGTGGCCATCTGCGACCAGGTTGAAGATCCGAAGGAGAGCAAGGGGATCGTGAAGCGGGAAGTGGTCCGTGTGGTAACACCGGGATCGGTCGTGGACGAGGCGGATGTTGATACCAAGGAGAACCTTTACCTGGCAGCGATAGCCACACAGAAGGATGGTGCGTTTGGCCTTGCGCATGCCGAACTGTCCACCGGGGAGTTCAGGGTAACGGAATTGCATGAATGGAATGATGTTGTGGATGAATTGGGGCGCATCGGACCGGCGGAGCTCCTTCTCCCGGAAGGGATGGAACTCCCGAATGGAAAATCACTCTCCCATTTGCGACTCGAAAAGCTGAGCCGGGAAACATTTGAGCCTGCACGGGCGGAATCTCTTCTGAAAGATCAACTGGGCGTGCCCTCCCTGGCGGGATTTGGGTGTGAAGATATGCGTGCGGGTATTGTGGCGGCAGGCGCCATTGTGGCGTATCTGCTGGAAACCCAGAAAGGCAATCCGGAGCACATGAAAGAGATCAGCACGTATCGGCTGGGCGATTACATGTTTCTGGATGAGGTCACCTGCACGCATCTTGAGCTCCTGAGGACCATGCGCCGCCATTCCGTGAAGGGGTCCCTGATTTCCATCCTGGACATGGCTGTTACACCCATGGGAGGAAGGCTTCTCAGGAAATGGCTTTCCTACCCGTTGGTGAATCTGGAAAAAATTCAAAAACGGCTTGCGGCGGTCGCCACGCTCAAAGAAGATCCTCTGCGGCGGGAGGAATTACGGGAAGCGCTTTCCGGGGTTTACGATCTTGAACGGTTAAATGGACGCGTGGCTTTGGGCAGGGCCAATGCGCGCGA
This sequence comes from Deltaproteobacteria bacterium, assembly GCA_019309145.1. Lineage (GTDB taxonomy): Bacteria > Desulfobacterota > DSM-4660 > Desulfatiglandales > Desulfatiglandaceae > B46-G9. Next base: position 3,037 of record JAFDGR010000194.1, read on the forward strand.
CCTCCTGGCCCTCAAGAATTCACTGCTCATCCTCCCCGGTTTGAAACGCGTGCTGGCGGACTCTCCCAGTATCCTGCTTGCCGAGCTCGGCAAGCGGCTGGATCCCCTTGAGGATATTGCAGCGCTCATCGAGCAGACCATCCACGAAGACCCGCCTCTTTCCCTGAAAGAGGGCGGGATTATCAAGGAAGGATACAGTGAAGAGCTGGACGGCTTGATCGCCCTGAGCCGGGACGGGAAGAACTGGATCTCTTCCTTTGCGCAGCAGGAGCAGGAGCGCACGGGCATCTCATCTCTGAAAGTCGGGTTTAACAAGATCTACGGGTATTACATAGAAGTCTCCAAAGTGAACCAGCATCTCGTGCCGGAGGACTATATCCGAAAGCAGACCCTGGTGAACGGGGAGCGATACATTACGGAATCTCTGAAGGTCATGGAAGAAAAGGTCCTCGGAGCCGAAGAAAAACGGGTGGAGATGGAATTTCAGCTTTTCCAGCACATCCGTGAGCAGATTGGACGCGAAAACCAGAGACTGAAGGAAACTGCCGGCATTGTCGCAAGGATAGACGCCATCGCAGGGCTTTCGGAAGCAGCGGAACAGAACCATTATGCCTGTCCCGTGGTTGATGACGGGCTTGGCATTGACATCCGAGACGGGAGGCACCCTGTCATAGAACAGACGGTGACGGATGAGGATTTCGTCCCCAATGATACGTATCTGGACGGAAAAAAGCAGCAACTCCTCATCATCACAGGACCCAATATGGCCGGTAAGTCTACGATTCTTCGACAAACCGCCCTCATCGTGCTCATGGCGCAGATGGGCAGCTTTGTGCCGGCCTCAAAGGCAGTTATCGGCCTGGTTGACCGGATTTTTACCCGGGTAGGGGCCTCGGATGACCTCACCAAGGGCCGGAGTACCTTTATGGTAGAGATGAACGAGACGGCGAACATCCTGCGACATGCAACCCCCAGGAGCCTGGTCATCCTGGACGAGATCGGCCGGGGAACCAGTACCTATGACGGGCTGAGCATTGCATGGGCCGTGGCCGAGGCACTGCATGACCGTGACGGGCAGGGCGTTCGAACGCTTTTCGCGACCCATTACCACGAACTCACTGAGCTGGTGGCTTCCAAGGCAAGGGTCAAGAACTACAATATCGCTGTCAAGGAGTGGAATAACCGGATTATTTTTTTGCGGAAACTGGTCCCCGGGGGAACCAGCAGAAGTTACGGGATTCAAGTGGCAAGAATCGCGGGGGTCCCCGAGAACGTTCTCCAGCGGGCAAAGGAAATCCTGGAGAATCTTGAAGGGGAGGACCTGGATGAGGCGGGGCGGCCGCTCTTGGCCCGGACGTTCCCGAAAAAAAAGGAAGGGGACATTGTTCAGCTCAATCTCTTTGGTGGCGGGGATCACCGTCTCCTGGAACGGATTCGGAAGCTGGATATCGCGTCCATGACACCTTTGGAGGCCCTTGTGGAACTCAATAAGCTGAAGGAATACGTGGAAGGACACGGATAAGGTTCACATGAAAAGACAAGGCTCCCAGAAATACCTCTTGTTGTTCCTGGCATTGTTGTTCTGCCTTTGTGGCGGAGCGGAAATGTGTATTGCCGGAACAGGGAAGACCGAAGTCCTCTTGAAACAGGCGGATACATGCCGGAATCGGCTGTTCGGTTCATCAAAGTTAAGGAAATATCGTCATAACTGGACGCGATGCATCCGGAAATACGACAGAATCTTTAAACGCTATCCAAAGAGTGAAGCAGCGCCGTGGGCCCTTTTCAAGGAGGCCGATCTTTACAAGCGTCTCTATCGATACAGCGGCCTGGCCAAGGACCTGGAAAAATCCATTGAACTTTTCAAAAAGGTTGCAGAAGGCTACCCGGATCATCGGCTCGCCGATGATGCACAATACCGGGTGGGGGATATTTTCTATTATCAGAAAAAAGACATGGCGCAAGCCTACATTGAGTTTCTGAAAGTGGATATCAAATTCCCCACGGGTGACATGCGGTCCAGGGCTCGGGCAAAACTGGAAAAGTTATCAGCCTTTCTCGGCAAGAAAGAAGAAGCGAGGCTGGCCAGGAACAATAAGCATGATCCATCGAAGCCGGTATTTGTAAAGGATATCCGCCACTGGTCCACCCAAAATTATACGAGGGTCGTGGTTGACATGGCGGGCCGGATAAACTACCGGCATCATCTGCTCAGGAGGGATCCCGCACTGAAGAAGCCGGGAAGACTTTACCTTGATCTCCTCAATGCGAGGGTAAGTAAGGAGATCGACAGCTCCATCCCCATCAAGGGAGATCTGCTCCAGAGGGTCAGGGCAGGGCAGTACAAAAAAGACCGCGTCCGGGTGGTGCTGGATATCAACAGCATCGGCAGTTACAAGATCTTTCATCTGTATGATCCTTTCAGGATCGTGGTGGATGTCAGGAAAGGGGAAAAGAAAAAGAGGAAAAAAGAGCCAAGGCTGGCGCTCAAGAAACGGCCTGTCCGAAAGGGAATCAGGAAATCCAAGGTCCCTGACGCCAATATCTCCCTGGCCAGGCAGCTTGGCCTCAATGTGAAGCGGATCGTGATCGACCCGGGGCACGGGGGCAAGGATCCCGGGTGTTATCGAGGGCGGATCAGGGAAAAAGACATTGTTCTCAGCCTTGCCAGGAGGCTTGCGAGCAAAATCAGGAAAGAGATCGGCTGCGAGGTGTATCTGACCAGAAACCGGGATGTGTTTTTGCCCCTTGAGCGAAGGACTGCTATCGCAAACATGAAAAAGGCTGATCTTTTTATCTCACTCCACGTGAATGCCCATAGAAACCGGAGAGTACGCGGGATTGAGACCTATTTCCTCAATATGGCAACGGACAAGAATGCCGTGATGCTGGCTGCCCGGGAAAATGCCACATCGGAGAAGAGCATCAGCGATCTCCAGAAAATACTGAATGACCTGATGCTGAACACCAAGATTCATGAATCGAGCAGGTTGGCCCACCAGGTTGAAAAGGGTCTGATATCTGACCTGAACGGTCGATTCAGACGCGTGAAGAACCTGGGGGTGAAACAGGCGCCTTTTTACGTGCTCATAGGCGCGCAAATGCCTGCCATCCTCGTGGAAACCGGTTTTCTCACAAATGCGGTTGAGCGGAAAAGACTGGTGAGCAAGGCCTACCAGGAAGAGGTGGCCCAGGGGATATGTGACGGCATCAAGGGGTATATCAACAGTATTGACCAGGCCTACCAGGGTGGCTAATCCTGTGCCTATCCAGAAATGGCTATTTTGCCCGATATCTTCGTTATGCTCAAATTTTAATCCTCGAAATAGCTCCAAGTATTCCTGTGGTTAAAATTTTCGCATGCCTTGATCTCGAACAAACTATCTCATTTCTGGATAGGCACCGCTACCAGGTGTTATCTGAAACAAATTCAAATCTGGCCAAGCAGCGTGTGCTATCGGAGACGGAGGTACGCGTCGATAAACGGGTCGATCCCCCCATTCATGACCCTATCCACATCATCCACCTCAAGATTTGTCCAGTGATCTTTGATCATTCGGTAGGGATTGTATACGTAAGACCTGATCTGGCTTCCCCCGGCAATTTCCTTC
>JAFDGR010000195.1 GCA_019309145.1 Deltaproteobacteria bacterium
GACAGAATCATAGCAAAGTACAAGCGAATAGATCAGGAACGATTGAGAGAGAACTCAAGCAGGCCAAACCTCAAATTAGTAACCCCGATTCAGTAAGAATTCGGGAATGCTCCCGTTCAACAAACTGTTGAGCATCCTTCGTAAGGCTGGCGGAAGGGCCTCCCTAGCTGCCATTCGGGCTGAGGAGATTATGGAAAGGCTCGCTGCCAGGGATAGACTTCTCCCTTCACGAGTCCATAAGCTCACCAAGTATGGCGAGGCAAGAATAGAGGGATGCAAGAAGTTCGACCTGGGTGGAGGGTACAGGCTTGTCTATCTCAAGAAGGGTGGGCATATCTTCTTCTTGTATATTGGAACCTATGATGACTGTGATCTATGGATCAAGAATAACCGCGGGCTCGAACCGGAAATCAATATTAGTTCCTCTCAGATTGCTGTCGAAAAAAAAGAGGAAGAAGCCAGCGCAACTGAGGGACAGGAACATGAACCGGAACCTGACTACGATGACCTTCTGATGGAAAAAATCGATGACAGGCTCCTGAGGAGGATCTTCCGGGGCCTGTGCAGTACCCAGGACACGGAAAATCTTATGATGGACCGTGAAACATCAAATAAAATTCAGAATGCCTCGGAGCATGAGCTATCGGATTAAAGCAGTTAAGGAGGGTGTTAACGAACGATACACGGTCCTTATAGATCTCTTTCTTAAAACGCCAAAATTGTCTTTTATGGAAACACCGGCTACCAAGCATCTGAGAAGTAGGGATATTCCTTTTGAAGTCATGGAATATGAACACAAACATAAGGGGGCGCGATTTGCCGCAGAAGCCATGGACTTCCCTGTCTCGCAGACCATCAAAACTTTGGTCGTTCATGTGGATCACAAAGGTTATTACCTGGTTCTTATGCCGGGGGACAAGGACCTCGACCTCAAACATTTGGCGAAAAGTCTTTCCGCTAAAAGGGCCGCAATGGCAGACGCTGCCACGGCAGAGCGATTAACCGGATACCTTGTGGGCGGCATCAGCCCGTTCCGGACAAAAAAAGATCTTCCAGTAATCATTGACGAAAGTCTTATGCATTTTAACAAGGTGGCGGTAAATGGAGGAAAAAGAGGGATAATGCTGATTATGCATCCCCGGGATATATTAACAGCGAGTCGCGCGGATGTTCTTAAGCTCTCAGGAGAAATCGCGACTCCAGCCGACGGGCATTGACGGCGACTCAGGAAACAAGGTTATGAACGTGGAAGAGAAAAAACGTCTCCGTCTCACAGAAACGGTAACAGGCTCCGGGTGAGCCTCCAAGCTTTCTCCGGGGGACCTGGACAGGGCGTTATGCGGGATGGAGTTTCCGACAGATGAGAATCTCATCGTTGGACTGGACCGGACCGACGATGCCGGTGTCTACAAAGTGACGGATGATCTGGCCATCATCCAGACCGTGGATTTTTTCACTCCCATTGTGGATGATCCTTACTGGTTCGGCCAGATCGCCGCGGCCAATGCATTGAGTGATGTCTATGCCATGGGAGGGATCCCCAAGACGGCCATGAACCTGGTCGCCTTTCCCATCAAAGAGATGGATATCGCCATCCTGCGACAGATCATCCAGGGCGGCATGGACAAGATGCGGGAGGCCGATGTGGTCCTTGTGGGAGGCCACAGTGTGGACGATAAAGAATTGAAATACGGTTTATCCGTCACGGGATTTATCCACCCCGACAGGGTGCTAACCAAGAAAAACCTTAAAATAGGGGATCGATTGATCTTAACCAAACCCCTCGGTACGGGCATTATAAATACGGCCATTAAAGGCGCGCTCGCTTCACCGGAAATTATTGGGATTGTCACGCGCTTGATGGCAAGCCTCAACCGTAAAGCGGCTGAAGTCATGGCATCTTACCCCGTGCATGCATGCACGGATATCACCGGTTTTGGACTCCTGGGTCATTTGACGGAGATGGTACAGGGGTCGGGTTGCGGTGTCAGACTCAATTCGAAGCACGTTCCTGTATTACCCGAGACAATCAGCTATGCCGGTATGGGCCTCGTTCCTGCAGGGGCCTATCGCAATCGCGAGTTCTTTGAACCGGCAATACGTTTTGACCCTTCCGTGGACCGTGTTCTTCAGGATATCCTTTTCGATCCTCAGACATCCGGGGGGCTATTGATCTGTATCTCTCAAAGTGAGGCCGATCAATTATTGGAAGATTTGCAAGAGAAGGGGATCACGGATGCAGCCATGATAGGCGAGGTTATCTCCGAACCGGTAGAAAAAATTATTGTAAAGTAAGCGGAAAGGAGCAACACACTATGCGAGAACTGAATTGTCGCGGGCTGGCCTGCCCGGCGCCGGTACTTCAAACAAAGGAATGCCTGGAGAAGGAACACCCGGCTCTCATCAAAGTTATAGTGGATAATGAAGCCTCAAAGCAGAATGTCTCTCGATTTCTGGAATCCCGAAATTTCGAGGTGACCGTCCATCAGGACGGGGGAGATTTCTCTGTCACGGGGAAAGGAAAGGGCGAGGCCGCACCTGTTGTCACACCCGTTGAACTCACGGATGGGGAAAAGAAAAGGATTATGGTGATGGTGGCAACAGACCGCCTTGGAAGGGGAGACGATGAGCTGGGTGGTAAGCTCATGGTGAACTTCATCAAAACCCTCAAAGAGATGGACGATGAGCTGTGGCGTCTCGTGTTGGTCAATAACGGTGTCAAACTCACCATAGATGGATCGCCCGTCCTCGCCGATCTCAAAGCATTGGAAGAGTCCGGCGTCATGATCCTGGTCTGCGGCACGTGCCTGGATCATTTTCATCTTCTGGACAAAAAGCAGGTGGGCGAGACGACCAATATGCTGGATATCGTCACGGCTATGCAGCTTGCGGACAAGGTGATCAACATCTGACAATTGGCGAGCGTTTAATTTCTACATCATGATGATCATACGCATTAAGGAAGTGAAAATTTGTTAAGGGGGAAAGGAGGAGTGAAATGGCACAGTTGAAAAACATCTTTGCAACCAAATGGGGGATTGTCGGGGTAGGAGCTTTTATCGGGATATTTGCAGCCTTACTCCAGAAATGGGGCAATCCAGGGAACATGGGGATTTGCGTGGCCTGTTTTGAAAGGGACATCGCGGGCGCCCTCGGCCTGCACAGAGCGGCCGTGGTCCAGTACATCAGACCGGAAATCATCGGCTTTGTCCTCGGATCGCTCATCGCCGCTTATGTCTTCAGGGAGTTTCGCCCAAGAGTGGGATCGGCCCCCATTGTTCGATTTGTACTCGGGGCCTTTGCCATGATCGGGGCGCTGATCTTTCTTGGCTGCCCCTGGAGGGCGCTCTTGCGTCTTGCGGGCGGTGACGGAAACGCAATACTGGGACTGGCCGGTCTTGCCTTCGGGATCTGGATCGGGACCCTGTTTCTTAAAGGGGGTTATAATCTTGGACGTACGGAGAAGACCTACACGTCTGTGGGGTGGTTGCTCCCCCTCATCATGCTGGGTTTTCTGGTCCTGAGGATCATTTTTCCGCCGGTGGAGGGGCAGGCGCAAAGCGGGGTATTGTTTTACAGCCTCAAGGGTCCCGGCGCCATGTATGCTTCCCTGGGAATTTCCCTTATCATCGGGCTGGCCATCGGTTTCCTGGCCCAGCGCAGTCGTTTCTGCACCATGGGCGCATTGAGGGATCTGATCCTTTTTCGCCAGACCCATCTGTTCACGGGGTTTATCACCCTTGTCGCGTTCGCTTTTCTCACGAACCTGATCCTGAAGCAGTTTCATCCGGGCTTTGCCGATCAACCGGTAGCCCACACAATGCATGTATGGAACTTCGGGGGTATGGTTCTGGCGGGGCTGGCCTTTGCCCTGGCAGGGGGATGCCCAGGACGGCAACTTTTCCTGGCCGGTGAAGGGGATGGAGACGCCGCTGTCTTTGTCCTGGGGATGATTGTTGGAGCGGGTTTCGCCCATAATTTCGGTCTGGCGAGCTCTCCAAAAGGTGTGGGTCCTCATGGTATCGCCGCCGTCATCATCGGGCTGCTGGTTTGCCTGTTCATCGGTTTCACCATGAGAAAAAAGATTGCATAAGGAGGTGTGATCATGAGTACCATCGTAGACGCAAGAGGACTGAGCTGCCCCCAGCCCGTTCTGATGACCTTGGAGGAGATCAAGAAGCTGAATAAGGGAGAGATCGAGGTCCTGGTGGATACGGACACATCCAAGGAGAACGTGAGTCGAGCCGCCGAGAGCCAGAAATGGCAGGTCCAGGAGATTCGGGAAGAAGGGGAGGGTTACCGCATAAAGATCAAAAAGGATTGAGACTAAACATGGTTGCGTTTTTTAAAAAAAGGAGACCCCGTGGCTCCGCCGGGATGGAGAATCAGGACCGGGGGATACTGGTCTTCGAGAATACCAGCGAGGTAATCCGCGGGGAAAATATTCTGAAGTCAAAGGGATGGAAGATCAGGGTCATGGGGCCGCCACCGGAAATAAGGAGCGGTTGCGACCTGGTCATTGAGTTCCCCCTTATTGAGGAGCTGAATATCCTGAGGACGCTTCGGGAAGTAGATGTATGTCCTCTTCAAGTGGTGCCGGTGACCAGTCCCTTGCTACAGCTTGTGGATCTTTTCCAGGCCAAGGACTTTGGTCGCCACCTCATGGTGAGAGCGGCCAATATGAAGCTGACCGTGGATAAGGAGACCCAAACCATCGTCAACGTTTCCGGAGGCGGGTGCCCGGACGTCCCTTATCTGGCCCGAAAGATGGTAAGGAGATCTTTGGATGATGCTCCGAGCCCGAGGGAGATCGGCCATACCCTCTGCGGGTATGCCCTTCAACTGGCTTACGAGGAGATGAGACGCCGATGCTCGCAGTAGTAGGAACCATACCGGAACAGGATTTCCCCCTGTGGGCCGGGGAGGTTCAGCTTGAAAAAGACCGTATCCTTGTCGGTGAAAGGCGGGTGCCGGTGAACCGCGGGACCCCGGCCCTGCTGGCTGCGGCCATCAAGGCCGGAGAGACACTGGGCCTCCATCCCCCCTTTGGCTATCTTGTGGGTGACATCGGCCTCGGGGATGGAAGCAGGCGTCTGTACGATCATCTTGTTAAGAACTTCCCGCGTTCTTATTTTTCTGTAATCACGTTCCATTATTTACAGCCGGACGTGGACTGGCATAATAGGGTCCTTTTCGCAATCGAGGAAATGAGCCCAAGACCAACGCTCATAGCGGATGCAGGATTCATGTATGCGGCCAAGATGAGCGGGCAGGCGGAGGCCTATGAGCTTTTCACCCCGGACGCAGGCGAGCTGGCCTTTCTTGCGGACGAAAAGGCCCCTCATCCCTTTTACACCCGCGGCTTCATTCTTCATGATGAAAACCGCATAGCCGACCTGATCATGGGGGCCTATGATCACAAGAATGCTGCGCGGTATCTCCTAGTAAAGGGGAACCAGGATCACGTGGCCTCAAGGGGGGGCGTCCATGCCCTTATCGACAATCCGGTGGAGGAAGCCCTGGAGGCTATGGGCGGAACGGGTGACACCCTCACGGGGATTGTTTCGGCCCTCATCGCGTCGGGCATGGAGACTCTGGAGGCGGCGATCATGGGTGCCCGTATCAACAGGCTTGCCGGGCATTATGCAAAGCCCAGCCCTGCTTCCCAGGTGATGGAGATGATAACGCATATCCCGAGGGCGATGGAGGAGGTCCTGGAAAATAGGAGAGAAAAGACATGACCCAAGCCGCAACCGATGAAAGATCAATCATCGCTCCTGAAATGACCATCCTGGACATCGTATCCAAGTATCGGCATACTGAAGCCGTCTTCAAACAATACGACGACAAGGCCGGAGTGTGCCTTTGCTGTGAGGCCCTCTTTTTTCCGTTGAAAGATGTGGCGCACAGGTATGGCCTAAACCTTTCGGAACTGATATCAGATCTCAAGGTTGCCGCGAAGGGTGGTTAGAAATCCGACAAAACACCAGGTGACACTCTTGGTTTGAGAATAACTTTGATGGATGAGATATGAAGAACTGGAAGGATTCCGCGGTGATTAGAGAGAAATCAAAATAACTGGTTTTGACGACGAGAATTGAAAAAGGATCTCCAAAGTGCTCAGGTCCGTTGATTGCTGTTGACAGCCAATCAACTGACAGCAATTCTAATTTTGGTCCCAACTTCGAGATGCTGTCAGGTTATCAGCCGATGTTGGTTGGAAATCGATATGTCCGTGAAGGCAGTTAATTGACTCCCGGCAAAGGAAAACAAAGGGCTTTATTCCGCCGGAGACAAGCAAGTCTGTTTACAGGCTCAACCAAAGAAAGTGAACGTAGTAATCCATCAGGTGCCGGGAAGATTTCTCAACATATCGCACCATGGACGGTTTAACTTGTATCTGGGAGGTCCAACTCTAACCCCCGTGCCATGAACCTCAGCATCACCTCCCAGCTGTCAAAATAGATATACCGGGTCAGGGCACGGATGTCATCGAAGAAGGTTTTTGTGGTTGGCAGATCCTCTCGAATCAGACTATAGATTTCGTCAAACATCTCCAGGGCAGTATGAAAGAGAAAAGCCAGGAGATTTAACGTCAGGAAGAGATTGGATAAATGGTACCCGTT
>JAFDGR010000196.1 GCA_019309145.1 Deltaproteobacteria bacterium
TGGGTCGATTGAAATGCAGGATTATCTGCGGCAGTGCAAACAATCAGCTCAAAGAGGAACGACATGGAAGCCTGCTCGAGGAAAAGGGAATGGTCTATGCGCCGGACTACATAGCCAATGCGGGCGGAACCATTTATGACACGGACAGGCTGGGAACAGGCGGTGTAAATAACGAGCGAGGAAAGGAAAAGGTCTCCCGCATCTATGAAAACATGGAAAAGGTCTTTGAAATAGCGAAAAGAGATGCCGTTCCCACCTATGTCGCAGCAGACCGCATGGCAGAAGAAAGAATTCGCCAAATAGCCCAGGTCAAACGATATGGAGACGACTGAAGATCATAGAAAACAGAAAATTCTTGACAAAGAGTGAAGAAAAGAACAAAAGTTCGATCAATCAAGGCAGAGATGGCCGAGCCGCAACAGTGATTCGTTGACTATTCTATTGAATCTGATATAGGAATGTGTAGGACGAGTGAGAATGGCCTCGTGATTGATATAATGCACACTATTTCATAAGAATTTAACGATGACCATCATCCAGGTAATCATCAACAGCGTTATAAGAGCCTCTGAGTTGGCCCTTCTGAGTTTGGGCCTGACCATCGTCTATGACATCCTCAAATTCGCAAATTTTGCCCATACTGAATTTGCGGTTATCGGTGTCTATCTGGCCTTCTTCCTCAATGTTGCGCTGGGAGTGCCTATCATTCCCGCCGCTCTCATCTCTTCCATCGCCACAGGGCTTTTCTCGATCCTGATTGACCGGGCAGTGTTTAAAAGGATGAGAAATTCAAACGGGATCATTATCATGGTGACCTCCATGGGAGTGGCAATTGCCCTCAGGAATACTGTGAGGGCCATATGGGGGGCGGACGCACGGAATTACGCCGTTCCTCTTCAAAAACCGATCGTCACCGCATGGTTCCGGATTACCCCCCTCCAGATCTGGATTATCGTTATCGGCGCACTCGCTATGGTGGTTTTCTATCTTCTCCTCCATTACACGAAGCTGGGGAAGGCAATGCGGGCCTCTTCCGACAACCCGGAGCTCGCCCAGGCCAGCGGGATAGCCACTGAGAAGATTATTACGTATGTGTGGTTTATTGCGGTCAGCTTTGCTTCTCTCGGCGGCATCCTCATTGGGATGGAGACGTACATATTGCCTTACATGGGCTTCGCCATTATCATCCCGGTTTTTTGTGCTACCATCATGGGTGGAATCGGGAACCCTTACGGTGCCATGCTGGGTGCCCTGGTACTGGGGTTTGCGGAGAATTTTGGACTCTATATCAATTTCGGAAACGTGATAAATGTAGGCGGACTGCTCCCCTTTTCCAGGGATGTGTTTATTCCGACCGGGTATAAGCCGGCAATAAGTTTTATCATGCTGATCATCGTGCTCCTCATTCGGCCGCGGGGTATCCTGGGAAAGAAGAAGGAGGGTTGATGGGACTTTTCAACTTTTTTATTTACCTGGCGATCATGATGGGGATTTACGGCATCCTGAGCCTGAGCCTGAATTTCCAGTATGGCTTTACCGGGCTGGCAAACTTCGGGCAGGTTGCTTTCTTTTGCCTGGGTGCCTATGCCACGACCATCATTACCCTGACGTTCGGCATGCCTTTTATCCTGGGGCTCTTGGGCAGCATGGCAGTAGCGGGACTGTTTGGGTATGTCATCGCCATTCCCACGGCCGACCTTCGAGAGGATTACTGGGCGATTGTCACCCTGGCTGCTGCTGAAATCGTGCGAATGTTTTTCCTGAACGAGGATTGGGTTGTGGGTGGAGGGGCTTACCGCGGCGGTGCCTTTGGGGTCGGTGGAATTCCCCAGCCCCTCAAATCATTTTTTTCTCCACAGGCCTATCCTTTTTTCTACCTCGGTATTGTTTTCCTGTGTTTAATCATTACCTACCTGATTATCAATAAATTGACTGGGGCCCCTTTTGGCAGGGTCTTGAAGAGTATCAGGGAGGGCGAGGACCGGCTTGCTCAGGCCATGGGAAAGGATGTGAAAAAGTTCCGCGTTAAGACCATGGCGGTGGGCGGGATGTTCGGAGGACTGGCAGGGTGCCTCTGGGCTCACTATTATGGTTTTATCAGTCCGGACCAGTTTCTTCCTCTCGAGACATTTATTGTATGGGCAATGGTGATCGTTGGGGGCAAAGGGAATAACAAAGGAGCGGTATTCGGCGCAGTGATTATCATTATCTTCTATCATTCGACCCGCTTCCTCAAGGACTATGTTCCCATTGAAGAGGTCACCCTTGCCAGCCTGAGGATGGTGGCAATCGGAGTCCTCATTGTCATCGTTATGTTGTTCATGAAAGAGGGTATTATAAAAGAGAAGAAAACGATTTATTGAAATATCCCTTTAACCTTCAACCGACATGATATTATGCTGAGAGTGGAAGACGTTTATAAGAGCTTTGGCGGCATCCAGGCACTGTCCGGGGTGAGCTTCCAGGTGGAGCCGGAGAGCATCACCGGGCTCATCGGTCCGAACGGCTCAGGCAAGAGCACCTGCTTTAACGTGATATCGGGCTTTTATAGCAAAGACAGGGGGAATATTTATTTTCAGGGGGAAAAACTCGAACATCTTGAACCATTTGAGATTGCCAGAAAAGGGATTGGGAGAACCTTCCAGATCAGCGAGGCTCCGGAAAAAATGACGGTTATGGAAAATCTTCTCCTTGCCCCGAGGAATCAGACAGGAGAAGGCGTTTTCAATGTCTTTTTCAGGTCCGCGAGGATAAGACAAGAGACGGATGAACACCTCCAAGAGATTGACGGGATATTGAAGCTCGTGCAACTTTACGATTTGAGGAATGAGTACGCAGGCAATCTCTCCGGGGGGCAGAAGAAGCTCCTGTCCCTGGGCAGGATATTGCTGTCAGACCCCACGCTTATTTTACTTGACGAGCCCACAGCAGGGGTGAATCCCACGCTGATTAATGATCTTATGGTGGCGGTAAAGAAACTGCGTGACGAAAGGGGAAAGACTATCCTCCTGGTGGAACATAACATGAAGGTGATCAGCCAGATTTGTGATAAGGTCATTGTCCTTGATTTCGGCAGAAAGATAGCCGAGGGCACGCCAAGAGAAATACAGAACAACGAAAAGGTGCTGGAGGCATACCTGTCAGGCAGCTCCAAGCGGGAATTGTTTCATGAAAGTCCTGGAAGCTCATAATATTTTTGCCGGATATGGGAAATCCGAGATACTGCATGGTGTTTCCATGTATCTGGAGGAGAAGGAAGTGGTAACCATCATAGGCCCGAACGGTGCCGGGAAATCGACATTATTAAAGGCCTTGATGGGCTATATTACGATATTCAAGGGGGAGATCAAGTGGCGGGGAGAAGATATTACTTATCTGAAACCCCACGAAAAAGTGAGCAAGGGATTCGGGTATGTTCCCCAGCTCGGAAACGTATTCCCGTCTCTGTCCGTGCTTGAAAACCTGGAGATGGGTGGCTATACCCAGCCCAAGGAGAAGGTTCAAGAAGGAAAGGACAAGGCTTTTCAGCTCTTTCCCATGCTCAAGGAGAAACTGGGGGAAAAAGCGGGGACCCTCAGTGGTGGACAGCGGCAGATGCTGGGCATGGCACGGGCCCTGATGACAGATCCCGAACTGCTCATGCTTGATGAACCCTCTGCGGGACTTTCCCCGAAGGCTTCTGAAGAGGTTTTCTTGACCATAGCCGATATACACGATAAACTTGAGAGATCAATTATTATTATTGAGCAGGATGCCTATCAGTCTCTGAATATCTCTGACCGGGGGTATGTGCTCGTTATGGGTGAAAATGAATTTGAGGATAAAGCAGAAAATATCCTCTCCAATCAAAAAATCAAGGAGGCCTATCTAGGAGGCTGACAAGAGAGCGGAAGGAGGTGAAAAGCGGAAGTCTTCCATGAGCCGGCAGGAACTGAGGCTTACGGGGAAGCGACGGGAATAAGGGAATTGGATGAAGTACAATGGTGAACATTTTTGGCGAAAGGAGGCAAAAAATGAAAAGATTCATTTCATGTATGGTTGGCATCGTCTTTGTGGTTGCAATGTTGCTGATTGGAATACCGGCCTTGTCTCAAGCAGCGGGACCCGTGGTTATTGGATCAATCAATCCCTTGACCGGAAGCAGCGCGGTTCAGGGCCTTGATATGAAAAGAGGGGAACAACTGGCGCTGGATGAGATCAATGCCGCCGGGGGAGTGAATGGACATCCCTTGAAAATCGTCTGGGAAGACACGGAATCAAGTCCCAAGGGCGGCATGGCTGCGGTCCATAAACTGGTGGAAATCAACAAGGTGCCTTTGATTCTCGGGGCGTACTCCAGTGGGATCAGCTTGCCCACCGGGCAGTGGACCAATTCAAAGAAGGTGATTCAAATTGCCGAGGCTTCCACGTCGCCGAAATTGAGAGATATCGGCCCCTATTTTTTCAATGCCATCGGCCTTGATGAGGTGATGGGGACGAAGCTGGCTGAATTTGCCCTGGAGAGTGGCGCTCAATCATTTGCGTCCATCACGGTCAATAATCCTTTCGGGATCGGTATCGAGATCTGGACCAAGAAGACCGTGGAGAAAGCAGGGAAAAAGTGGTTGGAAGCAGTCAGATACGATGAAAAGAAGCCTGATTATCGGGCGGAAGTGGAAAGGGTCTTCGCGAAAAAACCTGATGTGGTGTTTTATACGGCTTATGGAACTGAAAGCAAGCTGATATTTAAACAGGCATATGAAATGGGTCTGACCCCTCCAAAAGGATGGTATGCCGACTACATGACCATGTGGAGTAATGAGGTCATCCCGGAAACCGCCGAAGGGGTCAGGGGGCTTGTGATTGGTCCGAGCGGTGGTTCTCGTTTTAAGGCATACCATGCCGCGTACAAGAAAAAATTCGGCAAGGATGCAAAGCAGACCGCATTCGGGGCATATGCGTATGATGCCACCTGGCTCGCTGCTTTGGCCCTCAACATGGCAGGCACTACCAACACCGATAAAGTGACAAAGGCCCTGTATGCGGTGAGCAAGATCTATAAAGGTGTTACCGGTGATAAGACCTTTGACAAGGATGGAATGCAGGTAACTGACTACTACCAGCGAATGATCTACAAAAAAGGGAAGCTGTATCCATACAAATAAAACCATCTTCAATATTTCGAATCACTCCTGCTCCCTTTACCAGGGAGCGGAGTGATCCAGTTTTCCTTCCTCGTATCCTTTTATGTCCTCTTCGTGACTGAACCATGATCAACCAACAGAAACACATTGAAAGAGCCTTAAGCAGTTTTCTGCAGGATTATGCGGTGTCCCTCGCACGGATATTAAACGCTGCGGTCGAGAAAGGCCGGATATCCTATGGGGAGATTGAAAAACTCATTGTGCCTGGAGAGGATATCGAAGAGGTGTTGCTTTTGGGATATGAATGGAGGATACTGGTTCCCGTACGGAGTTTGAAGAGTATGGAGTGGGGAGACCGGGTCTTTCTGCCCATGCCGGGAGAGGAATATGAGCTTCCAAATGTCGTCAAATACCTGGTGGGTGAGGCGGCAAGGAGCGGCACGTGGGAACCGGGGAAGGCTATGGCAACGGTAGCCAGGGAAATGGGTGAGCCTGCATGGGCCAGGATACCCCGGCTGGTGGAAAAGCTTGGAGCATATGCAAAGGGAAGGCATGTCACTGCGATCCAGATAAAACAGGCATGTAAGGCGCTTGATTTGGATGACAGGGTGGATTCCCTCATAGCCGATCTCAAGGCCTGCGGCATCCTCAGTCCGAGCCTGGGGTACCTTCCTGAGGCGGCCCGGAAGAGGGCACCGGTGTATGAATTGAATCCGTCGCTTTTCCCCCAACATCAAGATTAAAAATCGAAGCAAACTCATTTTTTGATTACAGAATCAGTTTCATGAACAGCATAAAAGGAAAGGAGAGAATCATGAATACTACTTTGTCGGAGGCGGACATCCGCCAGACCATTGAACAGGTGAAACATCCGGCCATCGACCACTCGCTGGTTGATCTGGGGATCGTAAAGGACGTAGCAATCGCAGGGCAAAAGGTCACGCTCACCTTTGCTTTCCCCTTTCCGAACATTCCTATTAAGGATATGTTGATAGACAGTGTACGGCTACCTTTGCAGAACCTGGGGGCCGAGGTGGAAGTGGAGACCACGGTCATGGACCAGGGGGAGTTGCAGAAATTTCTGGCAATGGAGCAGGACGGCTGGAAGGGGGGCGTGTGAGAGTGATATGAGCCCGGAGAAGGAATTATCGGATATCCAGAAATTGGAGCGGTTACTCCCGTACTGGATACATCATAACGAGCAACATATGCTCGACCATGAGAAATGGAAGAGCAAGGCGGAATCGTCCGGCTTGAGAGGCGTAGCTGAGCAATTAGAGAACGTCATAGCCCTGTCAAATGAAGTAAACAAGCATATTGAGCAGGCACGAAGGCTTCTCGAGAAAGAAAAAGGGAGTGCTGTCCCTGAAAAATCCTGCAAGGAAAAAGACCGGGACTGAACAGCAGAGAAGCGGATTGAACAGGAT
>JAFDGR010000197.1 GCA_019309145.1 Deltaproteobacteria bacterium
ATTGTATCCACGTTCCCTCGCCTGCCTCTCGGTCAGTCCCACATCAGCCACCTCCGGCATGGTAAAAATCCCCCCCGGAACCGCCTCGTAATCCATTTCACGATTTCCGCCCATGGCGTTTACTGCCGCGACAAAGCCTTCGGCGGAGGCCACGTGGGCGAGCATGATCTTTGCAGGCCCCAGCACGTCTCCAATGGCATACACAGAGGGAATATTGGTTTCCATCCGGTCATTTGCGATGATCCACCCCCGCTGGTCCGTCTTCACTCCAATCTGTTCCAGACCAACATCCTCGGTATTTGGCAATCGCCCAACAGATACCAGTACCTTGCCCACGTCTACGGATAGAGGCTTCAAGTCTTTTTTTTTGAGGTCTTTTGCAAAAGGAGAAGGCCCGATATCCACGTGGAGTTTTCCCTGCTTTTCATCAACGCTCTCCATGGTGCGGTTTACCATGAACCGAATCTTGCGCTTTTTCATTTCCCGCTGGAGGATCTTGGAGCAGTCTTCATCAACAGACGGGAGGGGTAGCAGACGTTCCATGGCCTCCACCACGGTGACCTGTGATCCCAGAGACGATAGAATGAATGCGAACTCACACCCGATGACACCCCCGCCGACAATCAGGACGGAATCAGGAATCCCAGTGAGGTTGAGGGCCTCGTTGCTGGATATGATCCTTTTTCCATCAAACGGAACTCCGGGTATGGCCATGGGTTCCGAACCCAGAGCCAGGATCAGCCTGTCCCATTGCACATCCTCCGTGTCATTCCCCTGCATTTTTACCTGGATACGATCAGGAGCAACAATACGGCCGCTTCCCTTGAGGCACCGGACCTTATGATGATCGAGAAGCTTGAGGATTCCTCTCACCTGATCCTGGACCACTTTCTGTTTTCTGGTCATCAACCCCTGTATATCGGGAATCACCGGCCCATGTACCGCCAACCCGAATTCCGAAGCCCGCTGAAATCGGTCGAGCATTTCCGCGGTGGTTTTCATGACCTTTGAGGGGATACATCCCCGGTTCAGGCAGGTACCACCCACCTCGTCCTTTTCGATGATGGTTACTTCAGCTCCCTCTTGAGCTGCTCTCACAGCGGCAACATACCCACCCGGTCCGGCACCCACTATTACAATCTTCACTGACACAGGTATTTTCTCCACACCGCACAGCCTCTGCGGCAACTTGAATTGATGATTCATACGGCTTAGATAGCATTCAGAGGATGCCGACTACCCGGTCACATGATGCCATCAGATCAACCAATGATTCGTAAGATCCTTCCAAAATCGCCTGGTCGGCGGAGGGCGCATTGATACCGCGCAGCTCAGCATCTCTGGTCAGAACATGTACCTTGAGGTTTTTTTCAATCAATCCCTGAAGACCCATGGAACTTGAACATTTCATGGCAGGGCCGCAAAAACGGACCGCCTCCTGCAATAAGTAAAGGCTTACAGTATGGCCTTGCACCAGCATGTCCGCAGCCGTTTGCAGTGCGCGGTCGGCTTCGTCTGTGCATGGCCCGTTTTTCAGCAAAATGGCTATTTTCATGATCACACCCCTAAAATATCAGTTGGAGGCGGTTTGCGCTCATGAGCTCCGAAACGCTCTGATGATCGATACGTTCCAGACCCTCAACCAGTTCCTCCGAATCCAGGCCGCGTTTCACCAGGGACTCATTTTCCACGTAGAATTCGGCCGGTGTATCCTTTATTTCGTAAAGCCCCCGCGCGATAATCTCTTCAAGAGTCCCGTCCAGTTCCAGCCACTGGCTTTCGCCGGGGTTCTGGCCCGTTTTGGCCAAATAGACCCCGTCATCCACCAAAACGAAAATGGGTCGTAACCCCAGGGAAATAGCGCCGTTGGCGTGGCGCAGTCCCTCGGCCGCCTGAAAGCCGCCATAGGGCCCATGGCGAACAACGATCAAGATATCCTTCATAACATCCTCCTTTTATGGGCCAACGCTGAGCAGAATATCGGTTTCTTCCAGGATTCGAAACAGGCTCTTGAGGGTACCGGATGTGGCGCCTTCAATAAACTGCTCTTTCCGCAGACCGCGGAAGCTGAAGCAGGTCCCTCACAGATCAATTCTCGCCCCCTTTGTGATCAGATCAGCAAACCCCTGCTCGGCACTCGGTGCTCCCGACGCCCGTTGCCCTTTTAAGAAACCATAGGTGCCGTCCCCGGATCCCACCACCGTCAAACCGTGTCCTTTCTTTAATGCCGCCTGGGCAATCCCGAGCACGGTGTCCACATCCTGACCGCTATACGGCGGCGAACCGAGAATTATGGTGATCTGTTTCATATTCCCTCCAACTTTTATGATCTTTATAGTTTCCTTTCCCTTTTCAGCTTAGCAAGCAGAAATGTTGTCCTGGTCAGGCCTTCAAGGTCATTTCCTTTCATCTCCTCCCAGAAATCCGGGCCTGCGGTACGATGGTTCCGGATAGGAGTAGAAGCCCTGCCTCGTCTTTTCTCCGAGGAGGCCTTTCTCCACATATTTCTTGACGAATGCCGCGTTGGCCCGCGCCTGGGGGTCACTCTTTTTATTTGCCCAATAATCAGTGATCGCCCAGATAGTTTTCAGACCGATACTGTCCATAATGCCGAAGGGGCCGCTTTCTGTATGCATAATCCCCATCCAGGCCCGGTCAATATCTTCTATGGAAGCAACATCATTAGCGGCAAGGCTGAGTGCTGCTGACAACAGGCTCGACAACATGTTATTGAACACATAGCCATGATGCTCTTTGTGGAGGACAATGGCAACCTGGCCGATCTTCCGGGCAAACGCATGGATCAGGTCAACGGTGTCCTTGGAAGTGCCCGGATGCGGCATGATATCTACGACATTGGTGATCCTGACGTCGTGGAAATGGAGAGCGGCAAACTTTTCCGGCCGGCCGGTGGCCTCCGCAAACATGGAGGGTACCAGCATGGACGTATTCGTGGTGAAGATGGTCCGGGCCGGGCAAACCTCGTTGAACTGAGAGAGCACCTTGCCCTTAAGTTCCGGGGCTTCAGGCACGGATTCGCTCAGAATATCCACGTCCCTTGCCGCTTCCAAAGGATTGGTGGTTGCGGCTATCCTGGCGACCGCTTCATCTGATTGCTCCCTGGTCATACGCCCGGACAATACGAAGTTTTCACAGAGTTTGTTTATTCTGTCTTTTGCCTTGTCAAGTATATCCGGGGAGATATCATAAAGCACCACATCAAAGCCGTGCATGGCGCATTGGAAACCGATCTGCTGGCCCATGGTTCCTGCTCCCACGATGAGCACCCGTCTGATGTCTTCAACTTTCATTTCATTTTTCCCCAATGATTTGAGGTTTTAAGGGTGGGACCAGTCTATCACATCTGGTACTGATAGCACCATAAGCTGTTTCCGTCAACAATGGTACTCCCTCTCCAACGAAGCCGAGCCAAGCCCAGCTTCCCGCGAGATATGATTGCTTTCGAGGGCAACCGGATTAACTCCTTCCACCTCGCTCACTCCGCGCTTTGTGATCATCACGCAATATCCACAGGAAAAACTCTTCAACTGGATCCTGACTCGCCATTATTCGGCGCGGTGATGCTCAAGACGGTCCTGAAACTTACTTCTTCAAAGGCCTCCCATGGCTTGCGGTGAAGAGGTGCCGGCAACAGTGATCCTTGCCGCGGGCTGGCTTCAAGACCTCCCAAAATTACATATTCCGATTTCCCTTTTTTCGCATTTTCGCCTGCCTTTCCCGGCATGGATCCCCATTCACTGATGTTTTCATTCAATCCCCGTATCCCAAGATCGTTCGGTTTTGAGTTTATTACCGGCGCAGGAATATGCGGGGTCTCGACCCTCTTTGCCGGAGAGGCTTCGGCCCCATATCTGCCCCGGGCCATCATCTCCATCATGTTGTTCTTACTTTCCCAGTTCCGATTCTCTTCCCTTGCCTGCCCCGCAGGTTTGGTCTGTGAATTTTTTAACTTTTCACCTTTCAGCAGCGCAAATGCCCATTCCACAGCAGTGGGCAAGCGTCGCCCATAAAATCGGGCATAGGCAAATGCCCCATAAGCGGTAACGCGTACCACGGGGTTCGACGCATAGGCCGGCTTGTTTATATGAAAGCGGCCTCCTCGGTACGTAATGGGCTCGTAACCTTCCAGTGCCGCTCCCAGGAAGAGCCAAATTTTCCCTTTGCTCTTGACGACATTTTCTTCCACCCCGATTTCCGAGATCACTTGGTTCAGGAAATCAACGTATTGGTGATTTGTGACCAGCGTCTCATCCATGTAAAAGGGCTCTACAGTTACAGACTTTTCGTCTCCATATCCAGAATTCGGGGTTATGTTCAGTGTTCCCCCAGGGACCAAGTGCAGGCTTGCCCCGTCTTCTCCTGTCAGCGTCCTGGGCATTGAAACTGGAGACGGTTGTTGAGTGGCAGCGGGATTCGCGGCGATGGAAGGGTCTATTTTTGCTGTGCCCGGAGAGAGGCTTTTCAAATGGGAAGATACCTGCAAGGGCTTCTCGGGGATCCCCAAAAACCATACCAATCCGATTATAATCGCAGCCACGGTCGCGATAGAAATCCCATAAAACCATTTTCGGTGTGCAGAAAACACCTCAGGAAATATTGTCAATACCTGGGACCCTGATGCCACGCGGCCTGATTCTTCATTCATCGCAGACCCAAGGACTTCCATCAGTGCGTTTCTCAGCTCCTTGACAGAGCCGGTACGGCTTTGCTTTTCTTCAGCGGTGGCGTTTTGGATAACCCCATTCAGCTTTTCGAAAAATAGGGAGTTGGTATTTTTCAGCCTCGCCTGCTTGAAAGGAATTGTGTTGGCCCGTACTCTTCCGTCAACGGCCTCATGCAAAATTTTGCCGAGCGCATAGATGTCAACCCTTTCATCCGTTCTCCTGAAGTCCATGAACTGCTCAGGAGGCATATAGGCCGGAGTTCCCTTCATGTCAACCGATTGCGTAAGGGGTTGCAGCGTATGGGAATGCGCCAGGCCGAAATCGGCAATCTTGGGGGTATTTCGGTCCAGCAGGATATTTTCCGGTTTTATGTCTCGATGCACGATTCCCGCATCGTGCAATGCCTCCAGTCCGTCAAGGACCGGCAGAAAATAGTCGCGCAACCACTCCCGTACCAGCCTTTCCTCGGGATAGAACCCTTCATCGGACATGGTGGAGCGAAGCGTGCCTCCGGGGAGGTATTCCATGGCGATGTACTCAAGGGGGACCTCTCTCCTTGACCCCTGCGCGGAAAACGAACCATAGTCAAAGATGGAGAGAATGTTCGAATGCGGGACCTGGGCCATTGTTTGCATTTCATTCCTGAACCTCTGGAGACCGGAGAGCAACTCTTCTTCGTCATTGTCAAGGGATTCAAGCCACTCCCTGGAGATGACCTTGATGGCCACATCACGCTTCAGGTTGAGCTGGTGAGCACGGTAGACCTCTCCCATGCCTCCCTTGCCGACGAACTCAAGAATCACCCATTTATCGTTGAGGATGGTCCCGATCTGGAGGCTGTTTTCGGGGGCTTTTTTCATGGTTCAAACTTTCCAGGGTCATCATACCCATTTTTCCGGATTTCCAACGAATTTATTCATCTCATAACGTCATTGCGAACCCCGTCATGTAGGATAAACTCCGCGAAACAATCTACATCGGTCCTCATAGCTTGAATGGCGAGATTGCGGAGCCTGTCCCAAGTCAATATGCGAACAGCCTATTCCCCATACGAGGAGATTGCTTCGGCTTTCTTTGTCAGCCTCGCAATAACAAACGAGGGATCTCACTCCTCGCAATGACCGGTTGCACAACTTCCGGCGATCTTACAAATCACGTTCATTGCTCATAGGGTGCCGTGAAGCGACATAAACTGGCCTTAAACGATCTGAACAACAATAACGGTAACATTGTCCTTTCCTCCGTTTCCGAGGGCTGCTGCTACCAAGCGCTCGCACGGTCTCCATTCCACGGCTGAAAACCATAGAATCTCCTCGATCTCGCTGTCTGAAATCATATCATAAAGCCCATCGCTGCACAGCAGAAAAACATCACCCGGCTTGATCTCCAGTTTCTTACTGCAAAGTTCATCCACCTCCTGCCCAAGTGCCTGGATCAAGGCATGGCTCAACGGATGCACTGCTGCTTCTTCAGCATCCAGGTATCCCATTTCCACGGAAAGCTGAGCCATGGTGTCATCATGCGTTAATTGCTCAAGATTGCCTTCCCGCAACCGATAAATCCTGCTATCACCGACATGTGTTATAAATGCCGCTCGCTCGTACAGCAAGAGCACAGAAAGAGTGGTCCCCATGTACTTATATTTTTCTACTCGTTCCGACAGGTCGTATATTTCTTCATGGATAGCCAGGACCACCTTTTCCAGGTCCCGGAGATTTTTCTCTTTCCCGTTTTCAGGAATAGCTTCCCGGTTGTTCACTGGGTTCATGTAGTGCTTCCGAAGGCCTTCAATTGCCATCCTGCTGGCTGTTCCACCCCCGATATGGCCACTCATCCCGTCCGCAACAGCAAAAAGGGTGC
>JAFDGR010000198.1 GCA_019309145.1 Deltaproteobacteria bacterium
GGAGCATCGCAGGCTGTTCGACATGGGATTCAATGTCTTCCCCATAGGGAAAGCTCCACTGACCCATTATTAAGTTTAAAGGTTCCAGGTTCATGGTTCACAGTTGATTCGTTTTCCAAGCCTCATTCGGTGGTTTTGCCGAAAAGATCAGTTTTTCCGGGACTTCCTGGGTTGGGGGAATATAAATGTATCACCAAAGAAAAAGAGTACTCGTGACCGGCGGGGCCGGTTTCCTCGGGTCCCATCTCTGTGATCGCCTCGTGGCAGAGGGGCATGACGTCCTGTGCCTGGACAATTTTTTCACCGGGACCAGGGACAATATCGCCCACCTCCTGGGGAAGCCCAATTTTGAAGTCATTCGCCACGACCTGGTTCAACCAATATTCCTGGAAGTGGACGAGATCTATAATCTTGCATGTCCCGCGTCACCTATCCATTACCAGTACAATCCGGTCAAGACCATCAAGACGAGCGTTATGGGCGCGATCCACATGCTGGGTCTGGCGAAACGGGTAAACGCGAAGATCCTCCAGGCATCTACGAGCGAGGTTTACGGAGATCCCACCGTTCACCCCCAGGAAGAAAAATACTGGGGACATGTCAATCCCATAGGGCAGCGCTCCTGTTATGACGAGGGAAAACGGTGTGCTGAAACCCTGTTTTTCGATTACCATCGTCAGAATAGGGTCAACATTCGCGTTGTCCGGATATTCAACACCTACGGCCCGAGGATGCATCCCAATGACGGACGCGTGGTGAGCAACTTCATTATGCAGGCCCTGTCGAACAAGGGCATCACCATCTATGGAGATGGTTCGCAGACCAGGTCGTTTTGCTATGTGGATGATCTCATTGATGGGCTGATCCTGATGATGAACGGCCCTGATGCATTTGTGGGCCCGGTGAACATGGGGAATCCTCAAGAGACCAGTATCCTGGGCCTGGCGGAAATGATCATCCGGATGACGGGGAGTCGCTCAAAAGTTGTTTTTGAGGAATTGCCGGGAGATGACCCGGCACGAAGATGCCCGGATATTTCCCTTGCCAAAGAGAAATTGGGCTGGAACCCCGGCATTCTCTTGGAACAAGGGCTTGTAAAGACCATAGATTATTTTAAGAGGGGGATTTTTGAATGAACTGTGAGAAAGTATCGGCCAATCCTCATTTTCGTCTCTCACTTGGGCGGGCTTTTTTAACCACCTTTCTTCTGTTGCTGCTCGCCGTTCCCTCCTTTGCAGCAGATGAAATAAAAATGCCGTGCGAGGTGCTGGAAGTCGCAGGAACACCGCAGGTGCTGTCTGACACCTTCAAAAAGATCCATTTTATGGTGATCCACCATGCCAATGCCGCCGACAGGGGGCGGTTATCAAAATGGCTCAAGGAAAACAGTGGGACCGAAGTGACATTCTTTGTGGGCCAGCAGATCCATAAAGGAGTCCTCTACCGGCTGGCCCATTGCTTCGGCCGGGGATTGCTCATCTATACAGACACGATCAATGTCAAAGCCAGGGATATTATTGAGGTAACCCTCACTGAATCTCTATCGCAGTAAAAGAGCGTAGGATTTGGAGGAAAACTGAACAGAAGGAAGGCTTCTCTCTCTCATGCCTGCATGAAAAAGATCCACAAAAAAGCTCAGATGATCCTTCAGTGCCTGGTTGTTTTTGTTCCGCTAAATGTCCTTTACAACAGGGATATAAAGGGGTAAAAGTATCTTTATGAACAGGGAAACTATAAAATACGTTCTTACCGATTTTCACTCCAGGCCTTTACCCAAGGTTTTTGATCGTGATCTCAAACTTCCGTTAGATCTAAACAAGGTAATATCCCTTGTGGGAATACGGAGGAGCGGGAAAACCTCCCTTCTTTACAGCACAATGCAGCGCCTTATTGAGGAGGGGGTCAATAAGAAAGACATATTATACTTAAATTTCGAGGATGATCGTTTGTTTCCCATAAAATTGTCCGAGATGGACCTTGTCTTGCGGGCGTATCACGAGTTGTATCCGGAGAAGCTCGGAAAGACGAAATACATGTTTTTGGATGAAATTCAGCAGGTTGACGGCTGGGAAAAATATGTCAGGCGTATTTATGATACAGAGGACATAAGGATCTACGTCACGGGATCATCTTCGAAGGTAGTATCAAGTGGGATTTCCACATCATTAAGAGGAAGAACTATCAGCTTCGAGGTCTTTCCACTGTCCTTTAAAGAATTCTTATGTTTCAAAGGGATTGAGATCAAACAATATTCAACATCTCAGGAAGCCAGAATTATCAACGCCCTGAATGAATATCTATTGTGGGGAGGATTCCCTGAGGTCGCAAAAACCGATGACAGTTATCTCCGCGTGAAGATATTACACGAATATGCGGACTTGATTCTGTATAAAGATCTTATTGAGCAGTATGGGATCAAGAATCAGTATCTTCTCAAGTATCTTCTTAAACATTTCATGGTGAATCCTGCCACACTCTTCTCGTTAAACAAATTGTACAATGATCTTCGGTCCCAGGGTGTTTCTGTCTCTAAAAATTCCCTTTATGAATATGTGGAATACCTCCGAAGAGCTTATATCCTTTTCAAGACAGTGAAATATTCAAGATCCTTCAGGGCACAGATGCAGAACCCTTCCAAAAACTATATTGTTGATACAGGTTTGATACGAGTGTACCAAGCGGATCCCTCCAGGGATATTGGAAGAAAGCTGGAAAACGCGGTTTATATGCATCTGAGGGCTTCTGAAAATGTGGGGGAGATTTTTTACTATAAAAACCGTTTCGAGATAGATTTCGTTTATCAGAAGGGAAAAGATTTCAATCTCCTGAATGTTTCTTATAATCTGGATACAAAGGATACTGCCAAACGGGAAGTGAATGGTCTGTTGAAAGGGAAGAAATGTTTTCCCCATGCCCGAACGGCGCTCCTCCTGAACGACTGGCAGCCGGAATTCATTCCTGAGGATGTGAAGATTATTCCCGCGTGGCAGTTTCTCGCAAAAATGTAGAATGGATCTTTCTCTTCCATTCCTAAGAGAGTGACCGATTTCAAAGGCCTCACTTTATGCTTGTCCCAGGTGAGAGCAATAGGCTGAAAGATTTTGTAATTGAGAGGACAAATGGGTTGGAAGGCAAAACATAAGATGAGAGATGTGGCAAAAATGATGGTTAGCGCTGAAATGACAGGTAACGTGAATTATGGGATGAATTGGTGGAGTGAGAGGAATTTATGAAAAGGGCGCTGATAACAGGGATCACGGGCCAAGACGGGGCCTACCTGGCAGATTTTCTCTTGAAGAAAGGATACGAGGTACATGGAATCAAGCGACGGTCCTCTTCTTTCAACACGGCCAGGGTGGATCATCTGTACCGGGACCCGCATGAGTCGGATGTGCATTTCTTCATGCATTACGGGGACCTGACGGATTCTACCAACCTGATTCGTATTATCCAGGAGACCCGGCCGGATGAAATCTACAATCTTGCTGCGCAGAGCCACGTGAGGGTTTCTTTTGAAACGGCGGAATACACGGCCAATTCAGACGCGCTGGGCACCCTGCGGCTCCTGGAAGCCATCAGGATCCTTGGTCTGGAAAATAAGACTCGTTTCTACCAGGCATCCACCAGTGAGCTCTACGGGAAGGTGCGGGAAACCCCCCAGAAGGAATCAACACCTTTTTATCCCAGAAGCCCCTATGCTGCCGCGAAGCTTTACGGGTATTGGATAACTGTTAATTACCGAGAAGCGTATAATATGTTTGCCTGTAACGGCATTCTCTTTAACCATGAGTCACCCATTCGGGGGGAGACGTTCGTGACCCGCAAGATCACCAGGGCGGTAGCTCGAATAAAGCTTGGCCTTCAGGATAGTTTATACCTCGGGAACCTGGACGCGAGGAGGGACTGGGGATACGCGGGAGACTATGTCAGGGCCATGTGGCTGATGTTACAGCAGGATGAACCGGAGGATTTTGTTATTGCGACCGGAAAGAGCCATTCGGTTCGGGAATTTATCGAGCTGGCGTTTAAAGAAATAGATGTGAGCATTGTTTGGGAAGGAGTGGGTGTGAAAGAGGTAGGGAAAGACGGGGTGTCCGGGAAGGTATTGGTCCATATCGACTCCCGCTATTTTCGCCCCACGGAGGTGGATTTTCTCCAGGGAGACCCGACCAAGGCAAGAGAAAAACTCGGATGGGAGCCGCGGGTTTCCTTCGCAGATCTTGTAAAAATGATGGTCAAAGAAGATCTGAAGGAGGCTGAAAAGGACCAGTTGTGCAACACTGCCGGATTCAGGACCTACAACCAATTCGAATAAGGAATACCATGGAGAAAACATCCAAAATATATGTGGCCGGGCATCAGGGACTCGTGGGTTCAGCGATTGTCAGAAAACTGCAGGAAAGAGGCTTTGACAACCTTATCCTGCGTACCCACCAGGAACTCGATCTCACCAGACAGGCAGTGGTGGAGGCGTTTTTTGAGCATGAACGGCCTGAGTATGTATTCCTGGCCGCCGCCAAGGTCGGGGGAATCCTGGCAAACGATACCTATCCCGCTGAATTTATTTATACGAATCTCGCAATCCAGAATAACATCATCCATGCGGCATACCTGTCCGGGGTGAGAAAACTTCTGTTCCTGGGCAGTTCGTGCATCTATCCCAAGCTTTGTCCCCAGCCGATAAAGGAGGACTATCTGCTTTCCGGATATCTGGAACCAACAAACGAAGCCTATGCCATCGCAAAGATCGCGGGCATTAAGATGTGCGAATTTTATAATCATCAGTATGGGACCCGTTTCATCGGTGTCATGCCCACAAATCTCTATGGTCCCAATGATAATTTTGATCTGGAAACATCGCATGTGCTTGCCGCCTTGATCCGAAAGTGCCATGAAGCCAAGGTCAATAATAAAAAGGAAGTGGTGATTTGGGGCACTGGCACACCTAAAAGAGAATTCCTCCACGTGGATGATCTGGCGGACGCCTGCGTCTATCTGATGGAGAATTATGATGGGAAGGAGATCGTGAATATAGGGGTTGGGGAGGACCTGACCGTCCGGGAACTGGCGGAAATGATAGCCGGTATCGTAGGATTTAAGGGCAAATTGCGTTTCGATACCTCAAAGCCCGACGGCACCCCGCAAAAACTCCTGGACGTCTCCCGACTCAACAGCCTGAGATGGCACGCCAAAATCTCCCTGAAAGAAGGAATCAGGCAGACCTACAACTGGTACCTCTCCTATATCCAGCCTGATCAGTACGAACAATTTCAATCTTGATATTTCAAACTTATTTCCCAGAGCATCAACTTTTTAACCTGTAGTCCAATATAGCCTTGACTAAAATAACTTTGAGGTTAATATAGCCGTATGAGATATATTGCTCCTTATGTGGTCAGGGATTTAGGGAAAAAGATGGTCTTTATCGGAGGCCCCCGGCAGGTGGGAAAGACAACCCTTGCCTTGGCTGTACTCGATCAATATTTCCCTTCAGGCCGGTATTTCAATTGGGATTTCGATGAAGACAGGCGCGCCATATTAAAAAAACAATGGCGCCAGGACAATACATTGCTCATTTTTGACGAATTACATAAATTCTCCAGATGGAAGCAGTGGATAAAGGGTATATATGATATAACTGGCAGCAGACATTCCATTTTGATTACTGGTTCTGCACGGCTGGATGTATATAGAAGGGGTGGCGATTCCTTGATGGGCCGATATCACTACTGGCGACTGCATCCTTTTACCCTGGATGAACTACCCGATTCCATCGGCCAGGAAGAGGCCTTTGACAGACTCATGACTATGGGTGGATTTCCTGAACCTTTTTTGGTGGGGGATGAGAGAGAGGCCAGGCGGTGGAGAAAAGAGCGCTTTGACCGAGTCATAAGAGAGGATATAAGAGACCTTGAAGGGGTACATGATCTTCAAACGCTGCACCTGCTCTTGGACCTTCTTCGAGAAAGGGTCGGGAGCACTATCGTCATTGCCAACATTGCGGAAGATCTTCAGGTTGCCCATAAGACAGTGAAAAGGTGGCTCGATGTGCTTGAGAGGATGTACCTCATTTTTGTCGTCAGGCCCTATGTGAGATCCGGACCAAGATCCGTTTTGAAACGACCCAAGGTCTACTTCTTTGACAATGGCGATGTGCTCGGAGATGAGGGTGCCCGTTTTGAGAACCTCGTTGCCTGCTCTCTTTTGAAACGTATTCACTTTCTGGAAGACAGGGAAGGATATCGATATCAACTATGCTATATCAGGGATAAGGACGGACGGGAAGTAGACTTTGCTGTTGTCAAGGATGGTGTCCCCCAGGAACTCATTGAAGTAAAGTATTCAGATGAAAAAATTTCAAGAGGACTCCGTTACTATGCTACAAGATTGAAACCGCTGAGAGCTGTTCAGATTGTGGCAACAATTAAAAACCCATACGATGAAAAAGATGTAAGCGTTGTTGGTCCTTTGGACTATTTAAGTACCCCTCCATGGGAGAATATTCAGTTA
>JAFDGR010000199.1 GCA_019309145.1 Deltaproteobacteria bacterium
ACAAGGCCCATTGTTTTTCAAGAAAAAGCGATAAGCCAAGGTATCTGATAAACTGAAGACACTGCGCCGGGGCGTTTGGCCGGGTCTATTGAGCCGTGATCTCAGCCAGGATACTCGCGATCTGCTGCCGAGCGATCGGGGATAGCGGCTGTGGCTGATGCGTTTCCAGGATTTGGCGCAGCCGTTGGACCACCCGTTCCTCCATGCTTTTGCCGCCCTTCTGCTCCCAGATCGCATGGTGATCGCGGTCCATCAGCCCAGGTACCCAGATCCCCCGGCGACAGCGTTTTGCTGAACTTGCTTCAGCCATGAAGTGCCCACCGGGGCCGACCTGTTGGATGAGATCCAGCATGATCGCCTCGGCATTCACCCTCACCCCCCGCATAATCCGCCGGATCATTGCGATGATCTCATCAGTCATGACCAGCAGGGCCAGTGATCCCAGCTCTGCACAATCGAGAAAGCCCAGGTCATGCACCAGGGGTGTGCCACTCAGGGCCGAGAAGACCAGCTGGACAGTGGACTCAATCGCGGCCTGGGAGTCGAGCAACTTGCTCTCCGAAGCGCCAGCTGTGCCCATAAAGGGAAGTTCGAGGTAGCGGCAGAGATCGGCGAACGCGGCCCCGTAAAGGCTGGTTTCCGGCGCGCCGTACGCCATGCGGCTGGTGCGCAAATCAGCCGGGGCGGACAGGCCACCGACCGCAATCGGTGCGCCCGGTTGTTTGAGTTGGGTCACAACCACCCCGCTCAAGGCCACGGCCAGGGCCAAAACCAGAGCGCCGGCACCGGTCATGGGCGAGGTCAGGCCGACGATAGGCCCGCCCATATAAATGAAGGGCATGTTGCGCTCGGCCGCCCAAAGGAGCTTTGCCAGGTCTTCCTCTGTGTTGACCAGCGGGGACTGATAGGTTGCGAAAACGCCGTAGATCGGCCGCTCGCGCAACGGTTCCAGGCCGCCAACGACCGCCGCGGCCATCCGATCAATCAGTTCGAGGTTGTCGATGCCATAGCCCCAGGCCAAAATCGGCTTGTTGGTATTGGCGATGAGCTCGGCGAACTCGTAGACCGGGGCCAGATCGCTTGGGACATCATCGATGAGCCCCAGACCGATCACGTAGTCGATTTGCTCCAGGGCATCGCACACGCGGGCCGTCATGGCCGGGTCACCCCGACGGGTGCGTCGCCGTTCGCCACTGTGGGGATCGTGGAAGTAGGTGTTCGTCAGTCCCGGCCCGAAGTTGATCTTGTCCATGGCCACCGGCATGGCCCACTGCTGATCCCGGCTCCAGATCTCGAAGCTCGCCGGCGCCACGGCCAGTGCATCCTTGACCAGCCCTCGGGGAATCCACACGATATCGCCATCGACCTCGGCTCCGGCCTCGAGCAGCAACTGTTTCGCTTCAGCATGAGGGACCTGCACACCGACCTGTTCCAGACACTGCAAGGTCGCCTTGTATAGCTCACCGCATTGTTCATGGGAAAGCACCCGGAACAGCAATGTCTCCGCACCGGCTTTCCGGGCGTCAATCATGGTCTTCAACTCCGTGCGTCTGGATCATTGCAGCTCACCTCGGTCCAAGGTGATTTTGGTAAGAAAAAAGACGGCATAGGTACACAACGATGAAGTTTACTCTTTGACCTGTGAGGAGTCAAGTTTGCTATGCTCGCATTGTTCCCCTCGCATATCCAGCATGAAAGGAATCACTATTCTTCAATCACGAATCTCACGGTTAAAATGAGGTATTCAACTGACCGGCTGAAAGGAGAGAGGGTGAAAGCTGATGCGTTTTAAGGTTGCGATGTGATTTTTTTAAGAGCTTGCCACCACGTTTCCATTTGAGGTACTATTTCAACTGAAAACAAAAGGAGGGAAAAATGGAAAAACCGGTTGAGCACTACTGGGATATCAGACTCAATGAGGTGAAAGAGGCACTGGAAGCAAACAATTTCAAGGTATTTCTCGCCACAAACGGCGATCACGCCCGGGAAATTGTCCTGACTAAAATGCTCCCTGAAAGCGGAGCCGGGCGCGTCTCTTTCGGCGGTTCCATGACGGTGATCGGGACCGGGGTATATGATGCCCTCAAGGAGATGCCAGAACTGGAAGTTCTGGACACCTATGACAGAAGCATCTCAAGGGAAGAGATGCTGGAGCGCAGGAGACAGGCGCTCCTGGTGGATCTCTTTGTATGCGGGACCAATGCTGTGACGGAAACCGGTACCCTGGTCAACCTGGACATGATCGGGAATCGAATAGGCGGCCTCACGTTCGGACCGAAAAACGTGGCGGTGCTGGTGGGTCGTAACAAGATCGTTCCTGACCTTGAAGAGGCCATGTTTCGCATCAAGAACTTCGTTGCCCCTGCAAACGCCATGCGTCTCGACATGAACGCACCCTGTGTCAAGACCGGGTACTGCGAGGAATGCAATGCTCCTCAGCGCATCTGTAACACGTGGACCATCACGGAGAAATCCTTTCCAAGAGATCGTGTACGGGTCATCCTCATCAACGAAGACATAGGGTTATAAAGAAGGCTCTGCTCCCGGGTATTTTTATGCTTCACGTCCTTTACACTATCGGGCCTGTCTTCGTCATCATTCTCCTGGGATGGGGTCTCAGGGCATGGCGCTTTCTCCCCGGGCACCTGATCGGTCCCCTGAACCGGATGGTCTATTACCTGGCCATCCCGGCCATGATCTTCCGGGAGGTGGCTCAGGCCTCTTTTCACGCCCATTTTCAGCCGGTGCTCCTGGGAGGCACGCTTGCACCTGTCGCCGCTGTCTTTGTCATCGCCCTGGGTGTGGGATTTCTCTTCAACATCCAGAAAAAGGAACGGGGGACTTTCCTCCAGAGTTCCTTGCATGGAAATCTCGGCTATATCGGCCTGGCCGTTGCCTATTATTTCCTCGGCAGGGAAGGATTCACCCGGGCCAGTATTCTTGCCGCTTTTCTCATGCTCCTGCAAAATCTCCTGGCCGTCCTTGCCCTTCAGGCCTTTTCTCCCGCGGAAAAGTCCACGCACCCCTTGCTTTTTCTTGCGCAAAAGATCACCTTTAATCCGGTGATCCTCTCCGCCATGGCCGGCATTGGTTTTTCTCTTTTCCAAATATCCATTCCCGAACCCATCGACCGCATGCTTGCGATCATCAGCGGTATGGCCCTGCCCCTGGCCCTCCTGGTGATCGGTGCATCCCTCTCTTTCGGATTGATCAAGGCCCATTTTTTCCCCGCGCTGGGCGCAGGTTTCCTGAAACTCCTGGTGCTGCCCGGTCTGGGTATCGGGCTCTATCACTGGCTCAGGCTCTCCCCGGCACAGTTTCTTCCCGGTCTTATCCTGCTGGCGTCACCCACCGCCACCATCACCTATGTGATGGCAGGAGAAATGGACGGGTCCACCGAACTGGCATCAGCAACCGTTTCCATGAACACACTTCTCTCCGCCGCCACTTTTGTGTTCTGGCTTGGGATCAGGTATCATTGAAATGAGTGAACATGAACGAGTCTATACCAGGCCTTTTGTCCTGATGGGCCTTGCCAATCTTTTTACGGTTTCGAGTTTCGGGAGCTTTTATCTCTTTCCTCTTTTCCTCACCCATCGAGGAGGCTCAAAGGCGGACATCGGCATCATGATGGGGGCTTTTGCTCTTTCAGCAGTGCTTTGCCGGCCCTGGATCTCGGAAATGATTGATCGCATCGGCAGAAAGAGAAGTTATACCTTTGGGTGCTGTATCATGACTGCACTCCCCTTTTCCTATCTCCTGTTTCAAGGACAAATCCACGAGTTCTACTTTTCTCTCATTCTTGTAAGGCTCATTCATGGAGTGGGTCTGGCCATTTGTTTTACGGCGGTATTTACCTATATTGCTGATATCGTTCCCGGCGCGCGCCTGAACGAGGGGATCGGCATGTTCGGAGTAACAGGACTCGCGGGCCTTGCTATCGGCCCGGTCATCGCAGAAGCGATTATCAACCATTTTGGATTCACCGCCTTTTTTGTGAGCGCATCTCTCCTCGCCGCCTTTGGCCTGCTCATCCAGCTTCCCCTCCCTGAATCGCACAGCCGATCTTCAAACGCAGCCCCGGCTTCCTTTTTTTCTCTCCTGCGCCAAAGCAAGATCTTGGCGGTAGCCTCCCTGGCATTCCTGTTCGGGTTCGGGCTTGCCGCCTCAGGCGGTTTTGTCTCCCCCTACGGCAAGGAGCAGCACATTGCATTCGTGTCCATCTATTATCTGGGCTATTCCTTTTCCGCCGTCACCACCCGGCTGGCCGGAGGGAAACTTGCAGACCGCGTGGGAGAGCGCCGCGTCATTCCCTATGCCCTGGCCATCACCGGCCTCGGGCTCATCATGCTCCTGTTTCTGGGCGGAATCCCTATCCTGGTCCTCTCCGGCATCATGACCGGATGCGGCCATGGATTGCTGTTTCCCTGCCTGAATTCGCTCATGATCAGGGGCCGCGCCATCCATATCCGGGGCAAGTTGACAGGCGTTTTCACCGGTGCCTTAGATGCCGGGTCTTTCCTGGGCTCCGTCATCCTGGGATATATCGGTGAAGAGATAGGGTACAGCGGGCTTTTTCTCGCCGCAGGTCTCGCCGTTCTGGGAGGGCTGGTCATCTCCTGGCGCGGCCTGCAAGGCATGGAACACCAAGAGATTTAAGGTGTCCGCTGTTTCTGCCGATGAACCCTATCGGGAGCATGCCAGTCTGACCTTGATGAGCATGAAAATATCCGCCATGTACAATAAAGTGCACTTTTTTCCCTCTGCCGATGAGAAAAGAGGTCGCATGAAGTGATTCAACTGATTGATATTACACTTCTCTTTATTTCCTATCTGAAACGGTATGCTTGTTGCAATTTCTCCCCTGTAAAGACGGATATTTCCATCTCCCAGAAACGCAAAAGAGGTCATCCGAAACAATGAAAAAATCCCTCGCAACCCTCATTTTCTGCTTGTTCCTCTCCCTGGCCTTCTGCCATGCTGGCATCGCAGATTCTCAGGGCGTTGCTGTTTCAAACGATCTCATCCTGTTGCAGCAATGGGAGAAATCCCCGAGCCTCTCGGCTTTTCTGTTGTTTGATGACAAAGATTTTGCCCTTGCTCACTTTCCTTTTACCAAGGCCGCCCAGACAAC
Source organism: Deltaproteobacteria bacterium (assembly GCA_019309145.1). GTDB lineage: Bacteria > Desulfobacterota > DSM-4660 > Desulfatiglandales > Desulfatiglandaceae > B46-G9. Next base: position 5,135 of record JAFDGR010000199.1, read on the forward strand.
CGCTTTCCCCAATCTGACCGCATTCCTTCCCTTCGTGAATGCTGTTCTCTCAGCAAGGGATTTGCTCTGGACGGAGATTTCGAAATGGAACCCAACACCCTCCTTCTCGGGGATTCAGCAATACGAAGCGGTTGCGGGCACATCCCGCGGGGCCATTGTTTCAAATAATCTTACCACCGAGGATCGCATGGCAATATCCCTGCATCATGGTGTCGGCAATAAAAAAGCATGGAACCTTTCCCTTGATCTTGGCATCGCCATCCAAAATGACTATACCATCGAGCCTGGAGATACCATTTCGGACGGCTTCTTTCCCAAACTCGGCATGGATTTGAACGATCAAAATGACGATCTCTTCGATGAGCTCAGGAGCGCCACGCCGTTCATTGGCGTTGGCATCTCCTGCAGATTCTAGCAACAAACATCTTTCCTGTCTTTGTTCTTTCCTGTATCATCAATAATTCTATCACCGAATTTTTCTCATCAAACAATGAGATCAGGAACCAAAGAGAAGAGAAGGCTCACGTGCCAGGCTTCCAATACCAGAAATGGAACGGCTACTTTGCGCAGCTTGCCGGAGGGACAGAAGACATCGGCGCGGAAGAACTGACCGAACTGGGGGCCGAAAAGACCTGCACCGTTTACAAGGGAGCGTATTTTGTAGCCGATAAAAAGACCCTCTACCGGATCAACTATCAATCCCGCATCGTATCCAGGATCCTCGCGCCGCTCCTGACCTTCCAGTGCCACAGCACAAAATACCTGTACCGGACCGCAAAGACGATCCAATGGTCGGAAATACTGTCATCCCATGACACTTTTGCCGTTTTCGCTACTGTTTCCCAGAGCAGAATCAACCACTCAAAATACGCGGCACTGTGCGTCAAAGACGCTATCGCGGATTATTTTATGGAAATCTCCGGAAAAAGGCCGAATGTCCAGACCAGCAATCCGGATGTCCGCATCAATCTCCATATTCAGCATAACAAGGCGATCATCAGTCTCGATACATCGGGGGAGGCGCTCCACAAAAGGGGATACCGGGAGCAGGCCCTTGAAGCACCAATGCGGGAAACCCTGGCGGCCGCCATCATCCGGCTGACCGGGTGGAACGGTAAAATACCGCTGTGTGATCCCATGTGCGGCTCAGGCACGCTCGTGATTGAGGCTCTCATGCAGGCCTGCAGGATTCCTTCCGGCTATCTTCGGCACCGTTTCGGTTTTGAGAACCTGCCCGATTTTGACCGGGACTTGTGGATGAAGGTGAAAAAGGAGGAAGACCGCAAGATCAGAC
>JAFDGR010000023.1 GCA_019309145.1 Deltaproteobacteria bacterium
TGTTTCTCAGGAACCAACCCCTTTCAGGGGAATAGAAAAGACTTTCTATTGCAATATCCAGGTTGGTCACCCAGAAAATGATGGTCAAGATCCCCAAAATCAAACCCGGAATCAGAAAATCGACCAGAATCCCCTTTCTCATCTGCGTTCCACCTTCAGTCCATCCACCTGATATTTTCAGTCCGAAGTGACTTATCCCTTCAGTCTCCTACCTTCTCCCTGTCACCCTCTTTTCCATATTCCCTTTGTTTCGATGACGGGTGAAGTGTACGAACCTTCTGTCCGCCGTGTCAAGAAAAAGGCAGGTGGTATCCTTCTCTGAAAAAGATTGAGGTCCCTTGCATCTTCATGGTATGGTGCCTATGAAAAAGCACTTTACGGCCGTAAAGAGAAGGGCAAAATGGTTCAGCAGGCAATAGAACGCGTAAACGAGGTATTCAACAATAAGACCGTCCGCAAGGCATTCTTGAAGATTCGGATTCCCCTTTTCCTGGCCGCCCTCGTGCTCCTGGTGCCCAACATCAAACCCGACCTGTTCCTTTCCGGGTTTCTTGTCACCTTCTTCGGCTCCTTATTCCAGTCCTGGTGTTTCGGGGCACTGGATAAAAACAAATCGCTCGCAATCCAGGGACCTTATGCGCTGGTCAGAAATCCCATGTACCTGGGCCGCTTTTTCCTCCTTTTCGGGTGCCTGCTCCTTCTGGGCAATATCTGGGTTTTGCTGGTATTCAGCTTTCTCTATTATTTCTACATGGCCAACCGGGTAAAACGCGAAGAGGAGCATCTCAAAGGAATATTTGGAAAGGATTACCAAGCCTACTGCCGGGATGTGAATCGTTTCATTCCGACCTTGAAGGCAAAGTATCTGAAAAACATGTGGTTTTTCAAATGGGATCTTTTTTGTGAAAACCATGGCCACTGGAACTTCCTGGCCGTCCTGGCAAGTTACGGGGTGTTTTGGCTTTTCACCTTCGTTCTCCTCAAGTCCTCATAACCCCTGATTTCGATAGAATAAAAGACTGCGAATCAGGCACTCAATATGTTGAGTGCCTGATGACACCGTCTCGAGAACATCCCGTTCCCCTGCTTTGCCAGAAGCACCGATTTTGGACAAGCGCGAGACCGGCTGTTGAAACGCGCCCATTGTGTCCGGCATGCGGATTGCAACAATATTTTTCCGGGCAAGGATAAATAGCCTTGTTTTTATTGGTAATTCAATCGGTTACAATGAATTCGCTACGATTTTGGAGAAATCATCCGGGAGATCTTTCCCATGGCCATGCCAGGAAGCGCCATTTTTTTGGCGTCATGGCTCCGCCGAAAAGCATGGATTGGTGAGAGGTGAATGCTGAAAGGAGAAATCGCTACGAAAATGCAAGAGTGCGCTGAACAAATACAGACCGAGGAAAAATATCGGTTTCTGGCGGAAAACATACAGGATATCATTTTTATCCAGGATATGGATCTCAAGATAACCTTTGTCAGTCCCGCGGTGACATCGCTCTTCGGAATCAGCGTTGAAGAGGCCTTGAACAATGATTTGACAAACTATATGACTCCCGCGTCCTATGAAAAGGGAAAAAGGGACTTCCAGAAATACGCCGCCCTGGCCCGGGACGGCCGGGATGTCCATATCCCATTGATGGAATACCAATACATCCGCAAAGACGGATCCACCTTCTGGGGTGAATTGAAACTGGGCTTTCTCTATGACGAGGCAGGGAATCCCATTGGTGTCCAGGGAGTTTTGAGGGATATTGATGAGCGGAAAAAGATGCAGGCAGCGCTTCAGGAGAGTGAAGCTCTGTTCCGGACCATCTTTGATCTCTCTCCCCAGGCCATCGCCCTCACCGAAGTGGAAACCGGGGAACTGAAAGAGGTGAACCAAACATTCTGTGAACTCACCAAATTTAAAAGAGAAGAGCTTATTGGAAAAACCACTACCGAGTTGGGACTATACTCAGAAAAGGATCGGGAAAGATTTGTCAAGAAGATACGGTCCACCGGCCGGGTCCACGGGATGGAAATGGATTTCAAGGCAAAGGATGGTTCAACGCTTAATACTCTCATGTTCTCCAAGGTCATTTCCCTGACACCGAAAAAGCTGCTTCTCACCATCTTTCTCGACATGACGGAGAGGAAGAAGCTCGAGGCCATGTTGCGCCACGCCCAGAAAATGGAAGCGGTGGGCACCCTTGCCGGCGGCATTGCGCATGACTTTAACAACCTTTTGCAGGCAATCTTAGGGTATGCCCAGATTCTTCTGCTGGACAAAAATCTCCGTGACGAGGAATACGAAAAAATTGAAGCCATAGACAAAATGGCCAAAAGGGGAGGTGACCTTACGAAGCGACTTCTGGTCTATGCCAGGAAGACGAAAAGTAAGCCGAAGCCGCTCAATCTGAACAACAACATCATTCAGACATGCAAGGTTCTCGAAAGGACCCTCCCGAAAATGATCGAGATGGAATTGCGTCTTTCCGAAGATCTCGGCGTTGTAAACTGTGATCCCGTGGAATTTGAACAGGTTATCATGAACCTGAGCGTGAATGCAAGAGACGCCATGCCCGAGGGAGGAAAGCTCCGCATTGAAACGAAAAACGTGTTTCTTGGGGAGGAGTTTTGCAGGAGCCATCTAGGCGCAAAAAAAGGAGCATACGTCCTTATCAGTGTCTCGGATACCGGGTGCGGCATAGAGCATACACTCGTGAACCATATCTTTGAGCCGTTTTTTACCACAAAGGAGACGGGCAAAGGAACAGGCCTTGGACTTGCCATGGTATATGGTATTGTAAAGGCCCACAAGGGCTATATAACCTGCTCCAGTACGCCCGGCAATGGCACCACATTTGAGATCTATTTTCCGGCCCTTGATAGAGAACAGCCCGGCGAGGCAGACCGGCTCAAGGGAAAAGATACCGCTCCCTGGGGTACCCAAACCATATTGGTGGTGGACGACGAAGACATGGTTCGAAATTCGACAAGGGACATGCTTGAGCACTTTGGATATTCTGTCTTCCTCACGGAGAGCGGTGAAAAGGCCTTGGAACTCTATCGAACCAGGGGCGCTGAGATTGATCTTGTTATTCTGGATCTGGGCATGCCCGGAATGGGCGGGCATCAATGCTTGAGGGAACTCCTGCAACTCAACCCGGACATAAAAGTCATCATCGCAAGCGGATACTCTCCAGACGCACTCGAAGACAATCTCCTGGGGCAGGGTGCCGGAGCGTTTGTGGGGAAGCCTTACCAAGTGGAAAACCTTTTAGGAGCGGTGCGAAGGATCCTTGAGAAATAGGGATATCCATACCCAATCCTTTCAAAATTGTAACCTCCTTGAAATCTCCCGGAAAGAATCGCATATTATTGTAAACCGAAGCAGGATTCATATTTTTTATTCCTGGCCGGGTTCCTGAAAAGCGATTTTTTGTTCTATATGTTTTACCAGAAAAAATGGTATCCTTTTTTCAGTATGAGGAGGGCCTTCATCATGAAGAACAGACTTGATCGCCGTTTCATGGCTGCTTTTTGCATCTGGGCCATAATCGCCGTGTTTTCGGTGATTTTCTCCTTCACGACGCCACAGGCAACCGCCACTACAAGATCCATAGACCTGACCACTGCCATTCGACAAATTGCCAAACAAAATATTCCTGCGGTTGTCCATATCGAAGTGACCCAGCGCCAGGAAATAGCGAACCCCTTTCTGCCCTTTGACAATAGCCCTTTTTTTCGCTTCTTTTTTGACGTGCCCGGCATGCCGCGAAAATTCCAGCGCGAGCTGAAGGGCCTCGGCACCGGGATGCTTATGGACTCGAAGGGTTATATCCTTACCAATAATCATGTGGTGGGCGGGGCTACGGAAATCAGCGTGCTTCTTGCGAATGGAAACAAGTATGACGCGAAGCTGATTGGTGCTGACCCGAAAACCGACCTTGCCGTGATCAAGATATCCTCCCGATCACCCCTCCCCCATGTCACTTTCGGAGACTCCGATAAAATGGAGGTTGGAGACTGGGTCATTGCCATCGGCCACCCGAGAGGCCTGGATCAGACCGTTACCCAGGGCATCATCAGCGCCAAGCACCGAAGAGGCATCACCGATCCGAGCAGTTACCAGGATTTTCTCCAGACCGACGCAGCCATAAACCCGGGAAACAGCGGCGGACCGCTGCTCAATCTCAATGGTGAAGTCATCGGCGTGAACGCGGCGATTGTCTCCCAGTCCGGCGGATTTGAGGGCATCGGGTTTGCCATCCCGAGCAACATGGCCCTGTATGTGGCCAAGAGCCTTATCGCAAACGGGAAAGTGGCCCGGGGATGGCTGGGCGTCAGCACCCAGGACCTCACACCGGAACTTGCGAAATCCTTTGGATTGAATGCTCCCAGGGGGGCACTCGTGGCCGACGTGGTAAAGGGAAGTCCCGCTGAAAAGGCGGGAATACGGCGAGGAGATGTTATTATCAGCTACCGGGGAAAACCGATCCTTGACGGGAGCAGCCTCAGGAACGAAGTCGCCACCAGTCCCATTGACGGCATGGTAAACATCACAATCATCCGGAATGGAAAAGAACAAAAAATCCCGGTCAGGATCGGAAACCTTGAGCAGGCAATCCGCAGGCAGGCTTCTTCTCTCAAGGCCCGCCTCGGGATTGACGCCGCTCCCCTGAAGCCGAAAGTTGCACGGAAATTCGGCCTCAGCACCAGAAAAGGGGTCGTTATTACCTGGGTCGACCCGACCGGCCCCCTTGGCGAACAGGGTTTCGAGGTAGGAGACCTGATCCTGGAAATAGATGGGCGGTCGGTGCGGGGCCTTGCAGGGCTCATGGACCTGGTCCGGCGCATAAGGCCGCGCCAGCGGCTGACGCTCCTTGCACTGGATCACCGAACCGGCAGAACCGGGTATGTACAGATCCGGGTGCGATAGGGAGGGCATTCATGAAAATCCTTTTAGTAGAAGATGATCTGGAAATTGCCTCCTTCGTGGCCAAGGGGCTGAGAGAATCGGGATTTGTGACTGATCATGCCGCTGACGGTGTGCAGGGACTCGATCTTGCCCTTGGGGAAAACTACGACGCCATCATTGTTGACATCATGCTTCCCCGGTTGGACGGTCTGAGCCTGATCCGTGAACTCAGAAAAAAAGACACCAGAGTGCCCATTATCATCCTGAGTGCCAAACGATCAGTGGATGACAAGGTCAAGGGCCTGATGACCGGCAGTGATGATTACCTGACCAAGCCATTTGCATTTGCGGAACTCCTGGCCCGAATCCAGGCCGCCATCAGGAGGAGCAGTACGACAGAGGATCCGGTACGCCTGGAAACGGGCGACCTGAGCCTGAACCTTGTCACGCGGGAGGTGAAGCGGGGCGAGGTGAATATTGAATTGCAGCCCCGGGAGTTCGCGCTCCTTGAATACCTTATGCGAAATGAAGGCAGGATCCTCACGAGGACCATGATCCTTGAGCACATCTGGGATTACCACTTCGATCCCCAGACAAATGTGGTGGATGTGCTCCTGTGCCGGTTGAGAAACAAGGTGGACAGGGACTTCGAGGAAAAGCTGATACATACCATCCGCGGCGTCGGTTATGTTCTCAAAAGACCTTCATAATATCCCCAAGACCATTAGTTTCAGGTTAACCGCCTGGTATTCCATTATTTTCATCCTTGTATCTTTCCTTCTTTTCGGGATCGCCTACTTCCTTCTTTCTTCCACCCTGGAGAAACACAACCGAGAAGCCATTCAAGTGAAAGTCAAAGAACTGGCGTTGTTGTATGCAAAAGGTGGCATTCCTGCCCTGGAAAAAGAGATCACCGCCGTCAAGAAATTCCAGCAAAAAAAACCCTTTTTTATCCGGATTGCGGATGCCGAAAACAGGACCCTGTTTCTGAGGCTCGGTTATCAGTGGGCCGGATTTGATATCAAAACACTCGAAAAATCTCCCCCCAGTAAAAGACACCAATGGATGATACTCCGGTCAACTGAAGATGAAAATGCCCTTCAAATAGAGACCTTTCAGCTGCCGGATCACCGATGGTTACAGGTGGGACAGACCTCAGGGGAAAGAGAAAAACTGCTCGATCGATTTCGGGAGATCTTTGCCGCAGTTATTGTTCCGCTCGTCCTTCTGGGTTTCGCCGGTGGCGCCTTCCTGGCCTTCAGGGCCCTCCGTCCCATCCGGGCATTGATCCACACGGTCCACTCCGTAGAGACAGGCGACATGACCGCCCGTGTTCCCGCCCCCGGAACCGGGGATGAGCTGGATGAACTGGTGCGACTCTTTAATGGCATGCTGGAAAAGATTGAGACCCTGATCCTGGGAATGAAAGGCGCGCTCGATAACGTGGCCCATGACCTCAGGACCCCTATGACGAGACTTCGGGGCATCGCTGAAATAGCCCTGCAGTCCGACCTGCAAGGTGATGCCTGCAGGGAAACCCTCGGCAGATGCATTGAGGAGTGCGACCAGATTCTCACCATGCTCAACACCCTGATGGATATTTCAGAGGCGGAAACCGGTACCATGAAACTTGATCGAGACGAAGTCAATGTCAGGGATTTACTTGCATCGACTGCAGATCTTTATGCTTATGTGGCCGAGGATGAAGGGATCACCATTCGTGTCCAAGCCCCGCCGGACCTCAATATTTCCGTTGACCCGACCCGAATGGACCAGGTTTTGGCAAACCTCCTGGACAATGCCATCAAGTACAGCCGGGAAGGGGGGGGAGAAATAGTAATGGCCGCCGAGAAAGACCCGGAAGGTATTTCTCTCTCCGTGACGGACAACGGGATGGGTATCCCTGAAGAAGAAAGAGCGAGGATCTGGGACCGCCTCTATAGGGGTGACCGGAGCCGGCATCAAAGGGGCCTGGGATTGGGTCTGAGTCTTGTTCGGGCCGTGGTCAAGGCCCATGGGGGATCCATCACCGTGGAGAGTGAGCCTGGCAAGGGTTCCACATTCTCCATTCATCTGCCGGTCACCGATCAATCCGGCACCATTTCCAAAGGGAGATAGATTGGCCACCGCAATGCAACTTGAATGGGCTTGAAAACACCAAGAAGCGTATGGTATCTCTATTCAGCATGGACATCTCTCAATGGCTCATTGCCCATTCCCTTGAAATTGCAGGCTACCTGCTCGCTATTATACTGATCCCAAGGATCCTCCTCGAACGGCGCCACCCCGGCGCAACCATCGCCTGGGTCCTGGCCATCGGGCTTGTGCCTTACCTGGGGGTTCCACTCTATTTCCTGATCGGCGGCAGGAGGATAAAAAAAATCAGTTTGACCAAGGATTGGGGAAGGAGGGGTGAAAAGCCTAATCCGGATCTCCCCACCCTTGAAGTGCTCCCCGCCGATAACCAGGAAATAGCCCAACTCCTGGTACGAGCCGGCACGTTCCCTCCGGACCAGAGTAATGCGATTACCATCATCGACGACGGCATCAAGGCATATGACGGGCTCGTCAACCTCCTCAGAGGCGCTCAAGAATCCATTGAAGTAGCTACCTTTATCCTGGGCCGGGATGAGGTGGGAAGAGCCCTGGTGCAGATCCTTGCCCAAAAGGCCAGGGAAGGCCTGGAGGTTCGTTTATTGCTGGACGCTCTCGGTTCCCTGCGGGCCCGGGGTCGTTTCGTGCAGCCGCTCCTGGATGCCGGCGGCAAAGTGGGCATTTTTCTGCCCTTGCTTCCCCTCCGCCGACGCTGGTCTGCAAATTTACGAAATCACCGGAAAATGACGGTCGTGGACGGGGATAAAGCATTCTTAGGCGGAATGAATCTGGCCCGGGAATACATGGGACCAAGGCTCTACAGAAACCGCTGGAAAGATGTCTCCATGATGATTGCAGGACCGGGGGCCCGCTATGTGCGGAACATCTTCTGGCAGGATTGGAGGTACAGTACCGATGAGCCCATTCCTCCCGGTGTCCTGTGCCCGGTTCCACAGGAATCAAGCGGTGACGGAAGCATCCTGCAGGTGGTGGGAGATGGGCCTGACGTGCCTGAACGACCGCTCTATTCGGGAGTTCTTGCAGCCCTGAACAGGGCAAGGAAAAGCATCTGGGTGGTGACGCCCTACTTCGTTCCGGACGATGCGCTTTCAGCGGCCCTGGCACTTGCGGCTCGTATGGGCTGTGACGTGCGCCTCATTATGCCCGAAAAATCCAACCATCCGCTGGTAGACCTGGCCGGACATTCTTTTTTGGTTGATCTTATGCATGCCGGTGTCCGATTCTTTTGTTATCAACCCGGCATGCTTCATGCGAAACTGATCGCCATTGATGAACGCCTTGCCGTGGTGGGTTCAGCAAACATGGATATCCGGAGTTTCCAGCTCAACTTCGAAATTGCAACTTTTCTTTATGATGCCCAAAGCGTGAAAGAAGTGCTGGGCGTCATGAATGGAGTTCTGAAGGAGTGCATGGAGATCGGCATGGCGGAGATTACCCGAAAGACCAGGCTCCGCAGGTTTTCCGAAGATATTTGCCGGGTCTTTTCACCGCTTTTTTAAAGAAGAGAGAAACGTATGAAGCATTTAAGATCACAACTATTCGCCGGTATCATCATTTTCCTGAGCCTCTTTTCCGTCAGTATCCAAGGAGCGGCCGCGAGCGAGGTGCTTCACGCCGTCCTGAAGAATGGCCTGCGGGTCGTTATCGTGCGAAACACCCTTGCCCCGGTTGTGACCACGCGCCTCACCTATTTGGCAGGATCAAACGAGGCCCCGGCAGGATTTCCTGGCATGGCCCATGCCCAGGAACACATGATGTTTCGCGGCAGCAAGGGCCTCTCTGCAGAGCAGCTTGCCAACCTGACGGCGGCTATGGGCGGGAGATCGAATGCCTTTACCCGGCAAAGCGTGACCCAGTATTTTTTCACAGTGCCGGCGGATGCGCTGGAGACGGCTCTCAGGATCGAGGCCATACGCATGAAGGATGTGCTCGACACCGAGGCATTATGGTCTCAAGAAAGAGGGGCCATTGAACAGGAAGTGGCAAGGGACCTTTCCAGCCCCATGTATGTCTTTTATTCGCGCCTGCTGGCGCAACTGTTCGCAGGAACCCCGTATGCCCATGACGCCCTTGGGACACGCCCTTCCTTTGACAAGACCACAGGCGCCATGCTCAAGGAATTCCACGATACCTGGTACGTTCCGAATAATGCTGTTTTGGTGATTGCCGGTGACGTGGACCCGGCCCATGCTCTTTCCCTGGTGAAACAGCTTTTTGGAAACATCCCCGCACATCCACTGCCCCCAAGGCCGGAGATAAAGCTCCATCCACTCAAGCCGGCACGCATACAGCTTGAATCCGATCTGCCCTATCAGATGGCCATTGTGGCCTACCGGTTCCCCGGATACACAAGCCCCGATTTTGCGGCCTCCCAGATACTGGCAGATATCCTGGACAGCCAGCGCGCCAAACTCTATGGGCTGGCTGCGGATGGAAAGGTGCTCTTCGCCGGGTTCAATAACAGTCCCTATAAGCATGTGGGGCTTGGCTATGCCATAGCAGGTTTTCCGAAAGGCAAGGAGGCAAGAACGGTCATTGCGTTGCTGAAAACCATCGTCGACGACTATCTGCAAAACGGTTTTCCCGAAGATCTCGTAGAAGCGGCGAAGCGGAAAGAAATAGCGGCCGCTGAATTCCAAAAAAACTCCATTGAGGGCCTTGCAGGGGTATGGGCCAGGGCCATTGCGCTTGAAGGGAAAAAATCACCTGACGAAGCTATCGAAGCCATGAAGAGCGTCACCGTCTCAGAGGTGAACCGGGTTGCCCGTGCCTATCTCCGGAACGAGACCGCTACCGTGGGCGTGTTGATACCCCATGCATCAGGAAAACCGGTCCTGTCAAAAGGCTTCCAGGGGAAAGAGTCTTTCGGTCCGAAACAGACAAAACCGGTGGCGCTGCCTCCCTGGGCCAGAAACGCCACCGCCTTACCTTCAGTTCCTGCTTCCAGGGTTCATCCCACGGTAATCACCCTGAAAAACGGCCTTCGCCTGATCATCCAACCTGAAACCATCAGCAACACCGTCAGTCTTTACGGACGTGTCAAGAACACGCCCGAACTCCAGGAACCGGATGGGCAGGAAGGCATTACCGATGTGCTGGAAGGCCTTTTCTCCTACGGCACGACCAGCCATGATCGCCTGAGCTTCCAGAAAGAGGTGGACGATATTGCCGCCGCCCTCGAGGTGGGAAGGAATTTTTCGCTCCAGGTCCTTACCAGGCATTTCGACCGGGGAGTAGCGCTCCTCGCGGACAACCTCCTCCGCCCCGCGCTGCCCGAACCTGCGTTCATAATCGTCCGGAATGAAACCGCTGCACACGTGGCGGGCAAGTTGCAAAGCCCGTCTTACGTATCAAGACGCGCTCTCCTCTCTCGGCTCTATCCGAAAAATGACCCCCGACAGCGAGAGGCGACCCCGGGGAGCATCAAGGCTCTTACCCTGCAGCAGGTAAAGGAATACTACCGGAACACCTTTCGGCCGGATCTCACCACCATTGTCATTATTGGAAAAGTGACCCCGAAACAGGCAGAGAGTGCCATCAAAAAATATTTCAGTGCCTGGAATGCTGAAGGACCGAAGCCCGAGACGGATCTGCCGCAGGTGCCCCCCAACAAGCCTGCAACGGCCCTGGTGCCGGACAAGAGCCGGGTCCAGGACCGGGTGACCCTCGTTGAGACCCTTGGGATTACCCGCACCCATCCCGATTACTACCCGCTCAATGTGGGCCTTCATGTGCTTTCCGGGGGCTTCTATGCCACAAGGCTTTACCGCGACCTGCGAAAGCGGGCCGGGCTCGTCTATACAGTCCAGGCCTTTCTCCAGGCACGAAAAACCCGATCAGTCTTCGGGGTGGTCTACGGCTGTGATCCGCCGAATGTTTCCAAGGCCCGGGCACTTGTGGTACAAAACCTGAAACAGATGCAAAATGAACCGGTCACGGTGGAAGAACTGAACAGGGCAAAAACACTCCTGGTGCGGCAGATTCCGCTCTCTGAATCGAGCATAGATGATATCGGTGAAACCCTTCTCGCCCTGGCAGTCGAAGATTTGCCCTTGGATGAACCGGTCAAAGGAGCCAGACGATACCTGAATATCTCAGCCCGGGAGGTCCAAGAGGCGTTCACTCAATGGATACGACCGGACGATTTTGTCCAGGTCACCCTGGGACCGGTTCCCCGTTGAGGCTATACGATTCACTGTTCACGGTTCACGGTTAGCTGCTATGCGGTTTTGTTTATACTTCCGCGGTGTTCTGGATTTCCTTCCTATCAACCTTGAACCGTTGAACTTTGAACCAGAGTAGTTATAGTGGTTACCTATGAAGATCCTGTCCGTCTCAGATTATGTGGAACCACTTCTTTACGATCGCTTTGACCCGGAGCGTTTCAAAGGGGTGGAACTGATCATCTCCTGCGGGGACCTTCCTCCGGAATATCTGGCCTTTCTCGCACATGCGTTGAAGAGCCCCCTTTATTACGTGCATGGCAATCACGATATCCGGCATCAATCGAGACCTGCAGGGGACTGTACTGATATTCATGCACGGCTTGTGCAGTTCAAGGGGATTAATATCCTGGGCCTGGAAGGCTCTTCCTGGTACAATGGCGGTCCGCATCAATATACGGAAAACCAGATGAGAATGATTGTCTGGAAACTCAGGCCCAGGATCTGGCTCAAGGGGGGGATCGATATGGTGATCACCCACGCGCCTCCACGGCACATTCACGACCAGGAAGACCGGTGCCACAGGGGGTTCAAGACCTTCAGATGGCTCATTGATAAATACGCACCAGGGTTTTTTGTCCACGGGCATATCCACTTTGATGCGTCTGATACCTCTTTACGCGAAACCATGGTAAATCGAACCAGGGTTATCAATACCTGCGGGTATTACCTCTTCGAGGTGGGCCATGAATAGCCTCATCAGCACATTCAAAAAAGCCCTGAAGCGACTCCATGGAGATGATGAAGTCAAAAATTTTGAAAAGATCCGGGAAAAACAAGAACCGTTTGAGCCCCTGAAACGAGGCATTCATCCTGTGGAGGTTGACCGGATCGTGGGGAGCGTGGGTCGATACCAGGACTTTGACAGCAGATTCCGTCCCAAAGACCATCTTCCCAAGGACCGGCTCGCCGCCATCAAGCGGACCATGAAAGAGGGGGGAACCCTTCCACCGGTCAAACTTTACCAGATAAAAGATGAGTATTATGTCCTGGACGGCAACCATCGCATTGCCGCGGCAAAGGCACTTGGACTGAAAAGTGTTGACGCCCAGATCGTGGAACTGATTCCCTCCAGGAACACGCTGGAAAACGTGCTTGCCCGTGAACGGATCGAATTTCAGGAAAAAACAGGCCTTTCCCACCCTATTGCATTGACAGAGATAGGGCAATATGCCTATCTGATCAAACAGATCAGGGATCACCACCGTTTTCTTGAAAAGGCAGGCACAACATCTGTTTCGCTTCAAGAGGCAGCAGCCGACTGGCATAAAAGCATTTACGGTCCGCTCCATGCCTTGATAGAGAAAGCGGGGATCATACACTTTTTCTCCCGGCGTACCATTGATGATCTCTATACCTACATCTCCTATCACCAGTGGGAAAAGGGGCAGGCGAGGAAATATGGGATCGGAATCGATCGCCTCATCCCCAGAGACATGGAGGAATTTCGAGAAAAAATGGCAAACATGAAGGAAGCTGGATACCCTGAAATGAAACGGGAAATCACCGCGTTCATCCTGATGCGCGTGAAGCCCAAGAATGAATTCGACGTCATGGAGAGGCTCTTTGCCCTCGACGAGGTGCAAGAGGTCCATTCGGTCCATGGCGATGTGGACATGCTGGTGAAGATCGTCCTTACCCGGGACCTCCTTGCTTCCGATGCAGAGATCATCGGCCAGTTTGTCCATGACACGGTCATCCAGCTTCCCGACGTGGTCAGTACCCAGACCCTGATCCCGGGGGCCTCCAGGATCAAAGAGGGCAGACGCTGAACGGGGTTATGGCGATGTTTCTTTTCAAGAAAAATATTTCGGAAGAAAAAAAGCAATCCCGGGTGAAAAACCGCAGGGTGCACCTGGCAAACGAGCGAACCTTTCTCGCCTGGATGAGGACCAGCCTCGGCATCATGGCGTTCGGATTCATTGTTGAAAAATTTCTTATCTTCCCTCTCCAGGACAAGGCGGGAAGCGCCCAACATATCCAACAGATCGGCGGGAAATGCGAATGCTTGCGTTATTTCGGGCTCTTCCTGATTTTTCTGGGGGCTGCCGCAGCAATCCTTTCCACCTATCGATTTCTCAAGACAGAAAAGGAAATCTCGGAGAATACGTTTCGTCCAACAGTGGCTCCCGATGTGTTATTGGCTCTTTTGTTGGGTTCAATCGGGGTCCTTTTGGTCATTTACCTGATCAACGCCGTGTGAATCCGCCCATTTCTGCGCACATCCTATGATGGAAGGAGACCACATGTACATCCACAAAATTGGCATGATCAGCAGGACATACCGCCACATCCAGCGGTACCGCCAGATCCTCACCGTCCTGTTCAAATACGGTTTTGGAGACCTGATTGATACGCTCAAGATCGAGCAATACCTGGAGATCGGCCTCCAGATGATCTCCCGCAAACGCAGAGAGAAAATCGAGACCCTTTCCCGGGCGGAGCGGGTACGGATGGCCCTGGAGGAATTAGGACCCACGTTCATCAAGATGGGACAGATCCTGTCCACCCGGCCCGACCTGTTGCCGGTGGAGTTCCTCCGGCAACTCTCCAAGCTCCAGGACGACGTGCCCGCCTTCGCCTTTGAGCTGGTAAAGGAGGGCATCGAACAAGAACTTGGCCGGCCCCTTGGCGATGTTTTTCAGGAATTTGAAGAAACACCGCTGGCCTCGGCCTCCATCGGCCAGGTACATAAGGCGCGCCTCATGAATGGTGACCCGGTGATCGTCAAAGTCCAGCGGCCTGATATCAAGAGAATGATCGAGGTTGACCTTGAAATCATGTTGCATCTTGCCACCCTCATGGAACGGCATCTGAAGGCGATGGAAATCCATCGGCCCACGAGGGTCGTGGAAGAATTTGCCCGGACCCTGGAGATGGAGCTCGATTACACCCTTGAAGCAGCCCATGCCGAGCGGTTTGCCGCCCAATTCCTCGGGGAAAGAACCATTTATGTGCCCAAGGTCTACCGTGAGGCCACAAGCAAGCGGATCCTCACCATGGAGTATATCGAGGGGATAAAGGCGTCGGAATTGGAGAAGCTCGAAAAAGCAGGGCTTGACACCCGCAAGATTGCCCGCCGGGGTTTCGACCTTATCCTCAAACAGATCTTCATCCACGGGTTCTTCCACGCGGACCCTCATCCCGGCAATGTCTTCATACTTCCCAATAATATCATATGCTTCCTGGATTTTGGCATGATGGGCAGGATCAGGAGGCAGGCCCGGGAAGATTTTGCGGACCTGATCATGGGGATCGTACAGCGTGACGAGACAAAGGCGGCACATTCCCTCGTGGCGATGACCACGCCGGACGATAAAACAGACCTTTCCGCCCTGGAAAGAGATGTTGCACAATTCATCGATAAACATTTTTACCGCCCGCTCAGGGACCTGGAAATGGGCAAACTGCTGCAAAATCTCATGGAAATGACCACGAGACACCGCCTTCGCATCCCCCCGGACCTTTTCCTCATGCTCAAAGCACTTGCCACCGAAGAAGGCCTGGGCAAGATGCTGGATCCTGATTTTGACGCCATGAAACAGGCAGCACCGTTTATCAGGCGGGTACAAATGGACCGGCTCCGCCCAAAACGCATTGCGGGAGATATCTTTGATTCCGGTTCTGAATTCCTGCATCTCCTCCGGGAAATTCCGGGGGAAGTGCGGGAGATCCTCCGGCAGGCACGGCAAGGCAGGATAAAGATAGAATTTGAACACAGGGGCCTGGAACCCATGCTTTCCACCCATGACCGGGTAAGTAATCGGATTGCCTTCGCCATTATCCTGGCCGCGCTGATCATCGGTTCTTCCCTGATCGTCCTCTCGGGTGTCCCCCCCAAATGGCACGAAATACCGGTCATCGGGCTTGCCGGCTTTGTCATCGCGGCCATCATGGGGTTTTGGCTCCTCCTCTCCATCATCAGGCGTGGGAGAATGTAAGAAAAGGAGTAATACCATGAATTTCCAGGCATTGTTTCAACCGAAAAGCATGGCGGTCATCGGCGTATCGTTACAGAATGACCAGCATCCGGCCAATGTTATCTTCAATAAGAATCATCTGCGGTATCCGGTAAAAGTCTTTGCGGTCAATCCAAAGGGCGGATCCTTGCAGGGGGAAACCGTGTTCAAAAAAATAGCGGACATCCCTCAGAAGGTGGATCTGGCCGTCATTGCCGCACGGGCCGAACATGTGCCTGAAATTCTTTCTGAATGCATTGCGTCCGGGGTGGGAGGGGCGGCCGTCATATCCGGTGGCTTTGCTGAAATCGGCCGCGATGACCTGCAAGAGGCCCTTGTTTCTCTCGCAAGAAAAGCTGATTTCCCTTTTATCGGACCGAACTGCCTGGGCATCTATGCCCCTGCCATTGTTGATTCTTTCTTTCTCCCCAGTGAACGCATGGTAAGGCCTGATCAGGGAAACGTTGCCGTCGTCAGCCAGAGCGGAGGCATCCTGGTGGACCACATGCTCAAGTTCAAGGAGGAAGGCATCGGGCTTTCTCTGGGCGTCAGTATCGGGAATAAGGCCATGATCAGAGAAATAGACCTCCTGGAATACCTCAAAAAAGACCCCGGGACAAAGGTGCTTACCTTTTATGTTGAAGGCTTTGCCAGGGGCGAAGGCCGCGATTTTGTCCTTGCCGCGTCCCGATGCCCCAAGCCGGTTATTGTGATCAAGTCCGGCAAAAGCCCGGGGGGAAGCCGGGCCGTATCGAGCCACACCGCGTCTCTTGCCGGCGACTATGAGGTCTTCTCCCAGATCCTTGCCCAGATGGGTGTGGTGGAAGCGAAAGATGAGCTGGAGTTGATTTCTTTTTGTGAATCCCTGAGCTGTTATCAAACGCCCATTGAAGGCAGGATAGGGATTATCACCGGCAGTGGCGGCCATGGTGCCATGGCCGTGGATGTGTGCTCAGCCCACGGTCTCTCTGTTCCCGGTCTCACCCCCCGCGAACAGGAAAAAATCAGGGAAGACCTCTCCGCGAGCGTCAAGCCAATTGCCTCCCTCGGAAATCCCCTTGACTTGACCGGCAGTGCCGTGGACGAAGACTTTGTTTCCACTGCCCGGCACCTCAGCACCAGTGCCGGGATAGACTGTGTCCTGATGCTCCTTCTCCCGTATCTTCCGGGTATTACCTCTGATCTTGGGGCAAGGCTGAGCAGTATCTATCAAAAGGAGGGCAAGGCACTCATCGCCTATGTGCCCCATGTGGAAAAATACAGAATGCTCATCGAGGGATTTGAACTGAATGGTGTCCCGGTCTCCCATTCCATTGAAGCGGCAGTACTTATGGCCGAGGCATTAAGGAGGAGTCAGCCATGCTGAAAAAAGAGACAAAGGCGAGCCTGGACGCCGCAAAGAGCAATGGATGGGTTCTTGAACCCGATGCCAAGGCCCTGTTGCGTTCTTACGGAATCGATGTTCCCCGATTCACGTGGGCCGTGAACCAGGAGGAAGCGCTCCAGTTTGTCCGGGAGCACGGCTATCCGGTCGTTGCCAAAGTGGTTTCCCCGAAGATCCTGCACAAATCAGATATGGGGGGAGTGGTGACCGGGATTGACAATGATGAACGGCTCCAAAACACCTTCCAGCGATTCAGCCGGATGGAAGCATTCGAAGGCATGCTGATTGAAGAAATGGTTTCAGGGATAGAGTTGATGATCGGGGCAAAAGTTGATGAACAGTTCGGCCCAATCATCCTTTTCGGAATGGGCGGTACCGCCGTGGAAATCTACAAGGACACGGTACTGAGAATGGCGCCCCTGCAAAAACGGGATGTATCGTCCATGATCAAGGATCTGAAGGCCCATCCCCTGCTGGAAGGGTACCGGGGATCAAAACCTGTCAACAGGGAAGCATTAACAAAGGCCCTCCTTGCCTTTTCCGACCTGGTCATGGATATGCATGAATTCATTGAATCCATTGACCTGAATCCTGTCTTCTGCTCTCCTCAGCAATGCGTGGTAGCAGACGCGAGGATCATGCTGAAAAGCAACGAAACAGGAACGACCCCCCGGGCAAGCTAGTCTTCAACCACCACCGTGTCCGCCATCTTGTCCCCCAGCCTGCGTCCCTGTGGATCAGTGAAAATCTTGATGAGTTCAATGATAACAAGGACAAAACAACCGATCCCGATCAGGATATCAAGGATCCATCCAATGACGGGTATGAAGAGGAGAAACATCATGATCGGACCGAGCGCAAACATCCAGTTTCTCTTGGCAGAAGTGCCATAATCGATCCTGCCAGCCGGCCCCTCGGGTTTCACCACAGACAATTTCAGCAATTTCTTGCCGATACTCTTGTATTCGAGGGCCTCAATGGGCAGGGCATCCCGCAAGAGCATATAGAGCGCACCAATAACGCCTCCCACAAGTGGAATAAATCCAACGATCATAGCAGCAACACCGTCTATGACCATGGCAATGATCCGTTTCACCGGATCAGCCTTTGCTTGTGTGCTGTTGGGGGCGGTTCCTTCAGGGGGTTTGGGGGGTACTGTTCCTTGCTGGCCGTTTCCTGCTTCGTTCATGGGCTCTCCTCCCTCTCCTAGATAAGCCTGTTTTCGCCAACGATCTTTTGAACAGATCCGGGCAAACAACACCGCTCCTGATCCGGAAGGCAGTATAGAGAAACACCCTGTGCATGTCAAGCTGGGAAAACGGCCCTCACTGATCACCACTCCTCCTGGGTTGAATCTATGAGGATCGTGACATTGAGGTGGGCACCTTTCAGGCCAATATCCTCCATGGAGACCCGTATTTCCGTCCCGTGGCGCACATGGGGTGGCACGCTCAGAGAAAAATGCTTTTCCGCCCGCACCCTCCCATATCCATGGCACACCGGACAGAAAAAGCCGTTCCACATCCCGGCGGTCCCGCACCGCGGACAGGGCTCAATGATCGGGACCCTCATCGGGATGAGACCGCCCCTTGCCGCCTCTGCAGGAGAGAGAATGGCCTCAACATAAAGGTCCTTTCCTCTTTGCTCCCTTCTTTCGAAAAAGCCAGGCAGGAACCCGGAGAAAAAATCATCCACAGGAGAAAACAGAGCATCTATCCCATCAAAAAAAGAGGCCCTCCTCCTGATCGTATCTGAGACTCTCGATATCCTCGGATCTGAGCCCTGCCTTTCACGTTCCTGGTCATATTTCCTTCGCGCCGCTTCATCAGTCAGAGTCTCATACGCTTCCTTTATTTCAAGGAATTTTTCCTGGTCTTCTGCCGACCCTCCCGTGTCAGGATGGTATTTTTTTGCAATCCGGCGGTACGCTCTCTTGATTTTTTCCAGGTTTGCATCCTTGCTGACCCCGAGAAGAATATAATAATCCCTTGCCATGATCGCACTTCCTTTCAAAGCCGCCTTTTCTGTGTTCCCCATTCCCGGCTCTTTATGAAGTTGATCCAACAAGTTATCCTTCTGCCGCTACCCCATCTGCAAGAAAAATAAATTCGTCACGCTCATTTGTCAACAACAGGATTGTCCCCTTTTCCGCCAAAATATTCGGTCAGGAAACCAAGAGAGATGTGTTGTCTTCCTCAGAGCAGGGAGGGAGAGAATTTCGTGAAGCACTGCGAAAGAACTTTGCTTTCCTGCAAAAATGATTATTATACTACCATGGTAAAAAATCCAAGACAACGGAAAAGAGGTTATGCGACTTCTCTTATATAACATCCGCTATGCAGCGGGGATTGGCAGGCAATTTCACCTTCCGGTCCCATATAGCGGTTACTTCAAGCACACAAACGGCAATCTGAAAAAGATTGTCGAATTCATTCAATCGGTGGATCCGGATATTATTGGATTGATCGAGGTGGACAGCGGGTCCTTTCGTTCCGAAAAAAACAATCAGGCCCTGGCTATTGCCAGGGCCCTCCAGCACCACCATGTCTATCAGGCAAAATATTCCGCCTCCTCCATGGTCCGGAAGATGCCCCTGCTGAACAAACAGGGGAATGCCATATTGACCAACCGGGAAATTGTGGCTGAGCGGTTTCACTATTTCCGCAACGGTGTCAAACGGCTTGTTATTGAACTGGAACTGGAAGACTGCTCCATCTTCCTCGTACACCTGTCCATCAAGTTCCGGCACCGTCAATACCAGTTGCAGGACCTTTATGGCATGCTGAAGGGGGTGAAGAAACCCGTCATTGTTGCCGGGGATTTCAACGTCTTGCGAGGCACCCGGGAGTTGGAATTGTTTATGGCCGCATCGGGCCTCCGCAATGCCAACAGAAACGGCCAGCCCTCTCACCCCAGCCGGGCCCCGCGCCGCCAACTGGATTACATCTTTCACAGCCGGGAGATAACGATTACCGGCTTTCAAATCCCCCAGATCACCTTGTCCGATCATACCCCCTTGGTGTGTGATTTTGAAATCGTCACTCCCCGTCAGGACGGCAACGTCAATCCCCTCTCGGAAGATACAAAACAGAAATGGAACAGCAGAAACAGGCTCGTTTATCACAAGGGATGACGCCGTATTCAATGCTTTTAGACTTGGGAGGTTCTTATGAACAAGACAGATTTTAAAATGGGCCAAAAGGAACCAGACCTGCATATCAATAAGCCCCCTGAAAAGAAAATCTGGCAAAAGCAGGGACCGTTTTCCCTCTGGTATTTTATTATCATGTTTCTTCTCTTTTATCTGTTTCAGTCTTCATTGCAGATAAAGAGAGAAGAAATTCCATATAGCCAGTTCATGCAGTACCTGCAGGCAGGGCAGATTGCTGAATGCGTCATCAAGCAGAATATCATTGTGGGGACCCTGAAATTGATGGATCAAAAAACCGGAAAACCTCGCCGGTTTGTTACGATACGCCTGCGTGATGCGCAATTGGTAAAGGCCCTTGACCAACACGGGGTAAAATATACTGCAGCCATTGAAAGTCACTTTCTGAGCAACCTCATTTTTACCTGGATCATTCCCTTCGGCCTCATCTTTCTCCTCTGGAGCTACCTTGGCAAAAAAATGGGCTCGGCAGGGATGAACTTCCTGAACATTGGGAAAAACAAGGCCCATATCCATGTAGACAACCTCCCCAAAGTCACGTTCAAGGATGCGGCGGGCGTTGATGAAGCGAAACAAGAACTCCGGGAAGTGGTGGAATTCTTGAGGAATCCTGAGCACTTCCAGCGTCTGGGAGGACACATGCCAAAAGGGGTGCTCCTGACCGGTCCTCCAGGCACGGGAAAGACCCTCCTTGCCCGGGCCGTATCCGGGGAAGCAGGCGTCCCTTTCTTTAACATCAGCGGCTCAGACTTTATCGAGATGTTTGTAGGGGTGGGTGCTGCCCGGGTCCGCGATCTCTTTGAGCAGGCCAGGAAAAAGGCACCGTGTATCATTTTCATCGATGAGCTGGACGCCATCGGCCGACAGCGCGGCGGCCCGGTGGTCATGGGTGGGCACGACGAGCGGGAACAGACCCTGAACCAGCTCCTGGTGGAAATGGACGGTTTTGATTCCAGCAAGGGTGTTGTTGTCCTCTCCGCAACAAATCGACCCGATGTCCTGGACAAGGCCTTGTTGCGACCGGGCCGTTTTGACCGGCAGATCGTGGTTGACAAGCCCGACCTCCAGGGTAGGATCGAAATCCTGAAGATCCACACCCGTGAACTAATCCTGGCCCCTGACGTGGACCTGGAGATCGTGGCCAAACGGACCCCCGGCTTTGTTGGTGCGGATCTGGCCAATGTTGCCAACGAGGCAGCAATCCTGGCGGCGCGAAAAAACCGCGATGCTATTACCACGGCGGATTTCGAGGCGGCAATCGACCGGGTTATTGCAGGCCCGGAAAAGAAGAAAACAACCCTGGGTCCCGAGGAAAAACACCGTGTCTCATACCATGAATCAGGCCACACCCTGATTGCGGAACTCGTCCCCACGGGCGAACCGGTGCACAAGGTCTCCATCATTCCCCGGGGAATCGGGGCATTGGGGTATACCCTGCAGCTCCCTGAAAAAGAAAAATTCCTTGCCACGAAAAAAGAACTCATGGATCAGATTGCCATCCTCCTGGGCGGCAGGGTCGCGGAAGAAATCATCTTTGGAGATGTGTCTACGGGAGCGCAGAATGACCTGGAACGGGCATCGGAAGTGGCTCGAAACATGGTTTGTTCCTACGGGATGAGTGAAAAGATGGGTCCCCTCACCTTTGGAAAAAAGCAGACATCCCTGTTCCTAGGGACGGAGTATGGGCAAGAAAAGAACTACAGCGAAGAAACCGCGAAAGAAATAGACGCCGAGGTCAAAAAGATCATCTCAACCAATTATGAGCGTGTCAAAAATCTTTTGGAGGAAAATCGACCACTCCTCGATGCCCTCGCAAAAAAGCTGGAAGAAAAGGAAGTGCTCTCCGGCGAAGAAGTGGAAGGAATAGTAAAACAGGCTTAATGCCGTTGCCGAAAAAACCGGGTATGGCGCACTGAGTCAAGCATATACGCAGTGCATTGAGCATTACGAGACTTTATTATAGAATTACAAGCATGGTGCCTGTCACGCATTGTGACTGCGGGTCAGAGCCCACAGGAAAAGAAAGAAGGTAACGCATGGGCAAGAAGTATCACTATTTATTCGGGCCGGTCCCGTCACGTCGTTTCGGGCGTTCCCTGGGGGTGGACCTGAGCCCCCCCAAGACGTGCAGTCTGGACTGCGTTTTCTGCCAGCTCGGACGTACTACCAAAAAATCCGCCGACCGCAAAGAGTATGTTCCCACCGCGGACGTGATCTTTGAACTCAAAGACTGGCTGAAAACCGATGGGCAGGCCGATTATATCACCCTCTCGGGTTCCGGGGAGCCCACTCTTCACTCCCGTTTTGGAGAAGTCCTGGCATTTATCCGCGAAAACAGTTCGATTCCCGCGTTGCTCCTGACCAACGGGACCATGCTCTATCTTCCCGAGGTTCGGGAAGCTGCTTCCCATGCCAGTATTGTCAAGGCATCTCTCTGTGCCTGGGATGACGCGTCCTATACGAAGGTGAATCGCCCCCACCCGGAACTGCGGTTTGACCTGCTGGTGGAAGGAGAAAAGGCTTTTCGAGCAGAATATACGGGAACCTTGTTCCTGGAGGTCTTTCTTATCAGGGGAATGAATGCCCGGCCTGAAGAGGTGAAAAAGATTGCGGCCCTGGCACACGACATTAACCCCGACCGGGTCCAATTGAATACCGCTGTTCGTCCGCCGGCCGAGGATTATGCCCTGCCTCTTACCAAAGATGAGTTGGAAAACCTCTCCGCATTGTTTGACCCAAAGGCGGAGATCATCGCCGAATTCAGGGCTCGGCACGGAAGCCGTTTCGAGGCAAACCAGGATGCCATTCTTGCCATGCTGAAGCGGCGGCCGTGCACCGCGGAACAGATCGCAGAGGTGTTTGGAATGCACATAAATGAGGTTTCAAAGTACCTCGGCAAGCTGACGGGAAACCAACAAGTCCTTCTGGAACGGAGAAACGGACTTATCTACTATACTGCCCCTTCCGGGGAGAGGAGGAGAAACGCATGAAATTCGTGATCATCGGTGGAGATGCAGCCGGCATGAGTGCGGCCAGCCGTGCAAAGAGACGGCAATCCGACATGGAGGTGATTGTCCTGGAACAAACCGGGGATGTTTCTTACAGTGCCTGTGGAATGCCTTATAACATCGCTGACCCTGCAAGGGACATTGACGACCTGATTGTCAGGCATCCCCAGGTGTTCCGGGAAAAACAGGGAATAGACCTCCGGACGGGTCACCGGGTGGAATCCATCGATCCCGCACAGAAAACAGTGCAGGGAACCACTCTTGATGGGAAGACATTCCAGGTGGACTACGATGCATTGCTACTCGCCACCGGGGCCTCACCCATCATGCCGGATCTGCCGGGCTTTGATCTTCCCGGTGTTATGGGCCTGAAAAGCCTCGATGACGGGAGGAGAATCAAGGCGTTCATGGCCGAACATCAGGTCAAGCAGGCCATCATCATCGGCATGGGTTATATCGCCCT
The DNA here is from genome assembly GCA_019309145.1 of Deltaproteobacteria bacterium. GTDB lineage: Bacteria > Desulfobacterota > DSM-4660 > Desulfatiglandales > Desulfatiglandaceae > B46-G9. The sequence goes on from JAFDGR010000023.1 coordinate 23,228, forward strand.
TGAAATGTGTGAGGCCCTCCGGGCAAGAAACCTGGACGTGGCCATGGTAAAGCCAAGGCCTGTCTTTCTGCCGTGGATGCACCAGGATCTCTCCCGGATGGTCAAAGAAGAGGTTGAAACAAAGGGTGCCACACTCTATCCCGGTCATGAGGTGCAGGGGATTGAGCAGGTGGACGGCCGTCTCAAGGTGCTCTGTCCTGATCTGGAACTCGAAGCCGAGATGGTCCTGGTAGCCATCGGGGTGACGCCCAACTCCCAATTGGCCGAAGACGCGGGAATCACCCTGGGCATCAAGAAATCCATTGCCGTGGATAAACGCTTGCGCACGTCGGTGAATCATATCTATGCCGCCGGTGACTGCGCAGATGCCTATCATATCGTGACCGGTGAAAAGACCTGGATTCCCCTGGCATTGCGGGCCAACAGGGCCGGCTGGGCAGTAGCCGACAATGTCACGGGAAAAGAGGTGGCACTTCCCGGCATTGCGGGGACCGCCGTCTTCAAAGTATTCGACCTGCAGGTTGCCCGTACCGGCCTGAACGTTGATGAGGCCGAGAAATCGGGTTTTGAACCCGTGGAAATGATGATCCAGGGCAGGACCCGTGCCCACGCGCACCCGGGGGCATCCAAAATAGGCGTGCACATGGTGGGAGACAGAAAAACCGGACGCCTGCTGGGCGTCCAGATGGTCGGAAAAGAGGGTGCAGCCCACCGGATTGATGCCCCTGCGGTCGCCCTCCAGGCCAAAATGACCGTGGAAGAGTTCGTGCAGTGCGACCTGGCCTATGCCCCGCCGTTCAGCCCGGTATGGGATCCCATGCTCACGGCCGCGAACCAGCTCCTCAAAAAATTATGATCCGTCCGGGGAGGAGGTGATTTCTCTTGGCGGGATTCTCCGATCAATGGTGGTATGCCCGAAGAAAGGAACTGATGGCCGTGGCAGCCACGAAATGCCCTGTATTTGTCTACAACGAGGAATCCCTGAATGACATCCTCTTCGATCTCCTGTCCCTTGACACTATCGACGCCCTCTTTTATCCCGTGCGTATCAATCCCCACCCAAAGATACTCCGCAAGGTCTTTGAAATGGGTGGCGGCTTCCGGTGTATCTCATCAGATGAACTGGACCGTCTTTTTGCTCTTTTCCCGGAAATCAACCCCGAAACCGTCCTGTTTACTTCTGAAACCGCGACATGCGAAGGCGTTGCCTTGGCCTTCCATTACGGCACCCACGTCCTGGTCCATGACATAAAAATGATACTGGACAATCCCCGGATCTTTCAGGAAAGAGAACTATTCGTCACTCTGGCTCCGGACAATGGAGAAGAAAGCAGTGTTCAAATCATCAATGAAATCCTGGTGCCCTTCCAAATAACCCTGGCGGGATTCTTTATCGAATCAGGAGGGCATCTTGATACGAATATACGGCTTCCGGGCCTCACAGAGGCCCTCGGAACGTCTTCAAAAGGTCCAACAGTGATCCTGGGGGGTGAAAGTGGCGTGGTCCTGAACCCTGAAAAAGACACCGTTGACATCGCAGCTACCAGGGAAAGACTGGATGTCATCAAGGAGACGTATCCCGGGTTCAGCTTGTGGCTCGAGCCGGGCTCCGGGGTGGTCTCGGGGGCGGGTGTACTCTTGTCCCGGGTAGTCGCGTCGAATGAAAAGGACGGAATATACACCGCCCGCATAGAGATGCCGGCTGATCCGCCCCTGGAAGCTCCCTTCCCGGGTACCCCCCACCATACGGTGAACCTCTCAAGAATGCAGGAAGAAACCTCGCCTTTGACCATGATCTCGGGGCAGGAGGCCGGGAGGCCCGTCCCCATGGAGGAGGGAGATATTCTCCTTTTTACCAACATGGGGGCGTTCAGATCAGAGAAAATGTTCCAAAAAGGAAGACAGGGCGTACCCGAGCACTATCTGCATGCCCGAAAAATATGCCCGGTGAAGATATAGCAGGGTGAGAAACCTCGGCTAGCGTCCGCCGGACCAGCCCCGGCGGCGCCTCCGTCCCCGGGGGGGCAAATCAAAATGACCGCCCTCGATTTTCAGCACCTTCCCCATCACCAGGGCGTCCGCGACAATAGCCCTTGCCTCTGCAAGGACCCTCCCGAAGGTCTGCCGGGATATATTCATCATGCGGGCGGCGGTTTCCTGGTCCAGCCCCTGAAAATCACTCAACCTGATGGCTTCCAAGCCTTCCACCGGCAAAAGGACCTCTTCCCTTCCCCGGGGAGGCATACGGTTTGGAACAAAGGCATCAACGATCGGGTGTCCCTGCACGAATCTCAGTTTTCTGGGTCTCGGCATATCCCTCTCTCAAGCAGCAATGTCCTTCGGACGCACCGCAACTTCCACGTCCTTCACCCCGGAAACGGCCATGGCAATCTTTCGCAGCTCTTTTTCAAGCGCAATCTCCTTCGACCCGATTTCTGCCGTTTTTATAATCACCTTTCCATCTGACGCGGAAACACGCACATCCGGTTTCATATCAATAATTGCCGCCCTCACCTCTGCCGCAAGGGCAAGATCTTCTATCATTTTCTGTGATTCCGGTGTGGTCTTGAATGCATCCAGTGCCGCGGTATTACAGATCATATCCACAGCGGCATCCACGTTGATTTTCTTGATGTGAATCACCAGATCATAGAGGGTGGGGTCCCAGGTATCGATTCCGTAGAGGTGCATGCTCCACTTTCTCCGCTCTTCATCGTCCTTCTTGAGAATGTGGGCCGCTTCCTTTTCCGAAATCCCTTCCCGCTCCATCTCGAGGCGAACCCGGTCTTCAAAATCCGCCAAAATCCTCACCTTGAGCACATGAGAGACCCCTCTGACAAAAAAATGGCCTGCCAGGCCGCAATAGACAACATTATCCTTTTTGAAATGCCTCAGGATGGCCGCCTCGATAAAAGAGACATATTTCTCCTTTCCATAGGCAAACCGCCCCAGAACGGAAGGTGCATCATGAATGGCCCTCACCAGTTTCACCTCCGGGATATTAAACCGCTCCGATGCCTCAAGAAGCACGTCGCGCGAAAGACACTCGTACCCAAGCTTCTCCCCCACCTTTTCCGCCACTTCCTTTCCTTTGCTGTACGATCCCCTGGAAATGGTAATGATAGCCATACTCAATCCTCCTCTTCAGAGACAATTCCCTCGAAGTCGCGATATTGCGGGTATTTTTGTCGCTCATCAGGTTGTTTCGGCTGTAGTCTGTTTGCGATACTCCTCCAGTCTATCTCCCTGAGCAGTAACAT
>JAFDGR010000200.1 GCA_019309145.1 Deltaproteobacteria bacterium
AATATTGTGGTTGTTAAGTGAACAGTATTGGAACTAACCCGCATTTCTCACGGGCAATCTACTGTGGCGGCGGATAGCCCCATGTCTCCTGCGTTGCGCTCGGAAAATGACTTTGACGTACTTATAGTACGCCTTCATCCATTTTTCTTCACGCGCCTTGTATCCACGGGACTTTCCACCGCCTCGCTACGAAGGCTCCTGAGAAATGCGGGCTAGAACTATTGACTCTGTCGAGAAATTAGATTAGCCTTTATTGGTCGTCCGCCGTCAAGGGTGGAAAGCATGTGTCCGGCGGTAATCGGCGTTGGCTGATTTGGCAGGGCAAAGATCCGGACAACCGGATGCCCCAATATTTTGAAGGATAGATGAAAATTTCATGAAACGGCAACCAATGATCGTCGCGCAACTGGTGCACATTTCAGGACCCCTCAAGGGTGAAATCCAGGAATTCTCCGAACCGGAAATCGCCATCGGGAGGCACCCATCCTGTATTGTCCGGTTTCCTGCCGACCTGGTACTCATTTCCCGGAATCACGCCAGGATAGTCAGGGAAGGGAACACCTTCAGGCTGGTGGATTCAAGCACCAACGGGACCTTTGTAAACGGCAAGCGGATAACGGAGGCGCTTCTGAAAAACGGGGACGTGATCACCCTCGGTGAAGGGGGACCGAAGTTCAGTTTCCTGAGCGAAGTGAAAGAGGGCGCCGTGGCCCCGGAGGTTCCGGAAACCCCGCCGCCACCAAGAGTGGATGCTCCCCCTCGACCCTCACGCGAAGAAGCGCCGGTGAGAAGACCGGAGAGTGGAACAGCGGAGGTCGTCCGTGAACAAAGAGAAGTTCCCCTGGTGATTCAATATGGACCCACCCTCAGGTCTTTCAAAATGGTGCCCGTCACCATTGGAAAAAATCCTGCCTGCGAGGTGGTCCTGGATCATCCCGGGCTCCTGGACCGGCACGCTGAGTTTTTTTTCTCCGGGGAACAGTATTGGATCAGGGACCTCACGGGCGCCGGTATGGTGCAGGTAAATCGCGCTCCGGTGGGATCCACGGGACTTCCCGTGAGCATGAATGATGAAGTGCTCCTTGCCCCCGAAGGCCCTGGTTTTCGCTTTCTTGGACAGGGCCGATTCGTAGAACTTGAACTCCACCCTGAAGAGAAACCACCCGAGCAAGCTCAAGACGAAGTCAGGCCGGCCAATGAGGAGGCGAGGCCGTCGCGGGATCGAAAGTCCCTCTTCAAGAAATACTTTCGTCACTAGTCTGCAAAACATCCTCGCCTGGCCAGGGAGGTCGGTCATGGAATACCCCTCTTTCCCCTTCAGCATCTTGGTGATAGCACCGTTTACGGGGCGTGATGCGGGCAGGTGGACCCAGGGCCCGGTCAGTGTCAGTGCGGAGAACCTGGACCAGGTGATCGCTGATTGTTCCCTTTCCATTGATATTGCCGTTCCCACGGAGGTGTCCACCGGTGGTACCTTAACCTTTCCTCTCGGCGGGCGAAAGGATTTTCATCCCGGCAATCTTCTCCTTTCCAATGGATACCTGAAGAACATCTTTGCAGCGAGACAGTTTGTGTTGGAGGCCCCGTCAAAAGGCTTGGGGCACACAGAGATCCTGGAGCGTATCAGGGAATGGGAGAACCTGCCTCCCCTGCGCATCCCCGATGCCGGGCAAAAAGCAGACAGAGAAGGCAGGAATACCATTGACGAAATTCTGAACATGGTCGCCCTCCCGGAGGAACAGGCGGGGCATCCCGGCCAGAGAACAGGGCTGGTGGATCAGATGGATGCGGCCCTCAGCCACATCCTGGAACTGCTCTTTCGAGATGAGGAATTCCAGGGACTTGAAAGGACTTGGGCGGGCCTTGCATTCCTTCTCACGAGGGCCGGAAAAGGAATCTCACGTGGAGACATATCGGTGAAGATCCTTCCTTCCTCCCAGCAAGCCCTTGAAGAAACCCTTAATGGGATGCTGCTTGATATGGTCCGGGAAATCCCTTCGCTGATTGTGGTGGACCTGCCGTTTGACAGCTCATCGCACGGCATTGCCCTTCTCAGGAAACTCGCTGAAGTCGCGGAGACATTGCTTGTCCCTGTTCTGGGATGGGTTGGCCCCGAGTTCTTTCATATTGGCACCTGGGACGATCTGGAGACACTCCCTTACCTGCCGCACCACTTTGAAAGGCCCGAGTTCGCGAAATGGCAAAAACTGAGGGAGAGTACAGGCGGCAGATGGGTAGGATTGACGTGTAATCGCTTCCTGGAGAGATTTCCCTATGGGAGCGAGTATCAAAAAGGCCCGGTTTCCTTTCATGAACCGGTGGTTCCGTGGCGAAGTCCCGTATGGGGAGTCGCTGCTCTCATGTGCGGGAGTCAAATGGAGATCGGCTGGCCCTCCCGCTTCAGCGAATGGAAGAGATTTAACCTGGAAGACCTGGCACTCCAGGACAGGGGTGCGAAAAGATATTACGCAACCGAAGCTGCTTTTGATGAAAACCGAATTGACCAAATGATTGCAAGTGGCCTGATCCCCTTAATTTCATTTCAGAACAAGGACATGGCATTTGTGGTGGGGGATCCGGCCATATCCGGCGGTTCACTCGCTTTTCAGCTCGTTCTCAGCAGAATCGTCCAGTTTGTTCTCTGGTGCAAAGAGAACTTCGGGAAGGATCTCAGCGCGGCAGATCTCAAGGAAAAACTGGAATCCGCTCTTTCCCGGTTCTGGGAAAAGACAGGGCACCTGCCGCCGGAAGATATGCATATCTCCGTGGAAAGGCCCGATCCAGTCGGACCTGCCTCGGTGGGGATGGTCATCAGACCGGATCCTGCCGTCCTTCCGTCCCGTGAAGCTATCGAATTCCAGTTCAACTGGTAGGGCTTCTACTGCAATCCGTTGAGGTTCTTGAGCATGGTGCGGGCTTTCTTGAGCTGTGCACGTGCTCTCGTATGTTCCGGATTCAATCGGAGCGTGATCTCCCATTCCGAGATGGCTTTGGCCAGCTTCTCATCCACAAAATACTGAACCCCCTTTTTGTAGTGATAGTCAGCCCTCACGCGGAGCTGGTTTTTGATGCTCCTGATATAATCTGATGTCTGCTCATAGTCCCTGTTTACCATGGTGAAGAGTTTCCCGGCTTCAAGAAGGCGGCCCGCCCGGAATTCCTGCATTGCCAGGGCATAGTAGGACCCATTTATGATATCCCTGGCAGCGGGAGAAGGCCCGTAGGCTACGATGTTTTCTGCCAGGGAGATTGCCTCCCGGTATTTTTTCTTCCTGAACAGGGCCTGGGCTTTTTGGATAGAGGTCACCGGCCGGGGTTTCTTGACGGGAGGAACCGGTTCTATGAGTGGAAGATTCAGGAGTTCCCCTGGCGCCGGGGAACTCGTGTTGCCGGTGCCGCTGAAGTAAGCGACAAGAAAGCCCTTTTTCGGGTCGTGGTACAGCCTTTTTGCTATAGAAGCAGGGTCATCACCCTTTCTTACACGGTAGGCGATAGCCTCGGGTGGGGAGAGGTCGTTTTCGAGGAAGTCAAGAGCTTTGTGGTTATCAGGGGTGTAAAAAAGTGCCTTAAGCATTTCATCCCGTGCTGCATTGATTTTTTTGTCCTGAAAGTATTTCAGGCCCCGGGCGTAATGTTTTTGGGCTTCTGCCCGGGCCTGTGCTGATAATCGCTGCAGTTCCGCTTTTGCCTGGGAGTCACCAGGCCTGAAACTTTCTACGATACGCCAGCAGAAAATGGCCATGGGAAGGTCTTGGGCTTTTTCCATTTGCCTTGCTTTCCGGGCGTATATGTTCGGGACAGAGCGAAACGGGTCTTTGCGGACCACGGGGATTTCCCTGGAAGGAGGAGGGGCGCATGCCTGGAAAAACAGTATCCCAAGGAGAAACACGAGGTCCGGACACACTCTGGCAATCCACCAATGATTCTTTATTGGTTGTTTTTTCATTTGAACGAAGCAAATACCTTCAGATTGTGTTCAAAATTTTCCAGGGTGTAGCTTCCGTACACCATGGATCTATAGAGCCTGTACCGGTTGCCGAAAAAGGGGTTGGTCCCCCGCTTGACCGTGAAAGCCCCCCGGAAGCCCTTTTTTTTCAGTACTTCAATGACCAGGTGGGTGGTATCCCCATACGGATAGGCAAGATAGTGAATATCCTTGTGCAATTTTTTCTTTAAAATTGCGGTTGATTCACCGAGTTCTGTCTGCACTGCATCAAAATACTGCCTGAAAGATTCCGATTCCCTTTTCCAATGCAGGGATCGGTGGGTCTTTGTATGACACTGCATGTCTATGCCGTTTGCATCCATGAGTTTCACCAGGTCCCAACTCAGGGTTTTGGAACTGCCCGTTATGAGATTGGTATAGACGAACAGGGTTGCCGGGTAGTGGTATTGTTTCAGGATTGGGTAGGCAATATCATAGGTAGATCGCCATCCATCATCAATGGTGATCACCACCGCTTTTTTTGGGATTTGATCCTTGAAACGGAGGAAATCAGATAACTGGCCCAGGGAGATGACATGATATCCGTGATCGTGAAGGAACTGCATTTGCTTTTGAAAGTCTTCTTCCCGGACGGTCATCTTGTCGGAAACAACCTTTGAAAACTTGTGGTAGCACAAGACGGGAACGGTCTGATAGCCGCGCAGGCTCAACCCTCCCCTGTTATACGGCCTGAGGGGAATGAGAACTACCTGGCCCGGCTGAAGAGTAGCAATCTCATTGAAGTCCGTGATGAGCCACCCCTTTGACGGATCATGGAGGTAGGTTCTCGCGAGGGAGGCAAGGGTGTCCCGGGGCTGGACGATCACGGCCACAAAATCGTCAAAAACCCGGGTATTGCTGATGGGTGGTTTGGGCGCCGGCACCAGCGTTTTCTTTTGCGGCATGGCACACGAAACAAGAGTAAGGCAAATGAGGCTTGTCAGCAATACCCATATGGGCCTTTCAGAAAAAAAGAAGAGATCGGGGGAGTGGTTACCGGGATGAGATTTCATGATCTTCTTCAGACATCAGTTCTTCCAGCCGGAAATTTTCCCAGGCCTCTGTTCTGTCCATCATTTCTCTCGGCGGAATCGGTTCCACCGTGACCAGGTGTTCGACGGCCTGGAAGACATCTTTGCTCATGATGATTTCACCCGGCCCGGCCAGGACGTTTAATGAATAGGCGGTCTTGAAACTTTCTCCGATAAAGGTATGGATCTTGCTGGACAGGGCGTCTACCGGACCTGAAAGAGCCACTCCGGTGCTTATCCCGATCCCGATCTTGTTCAGAATATCATTCCCGTCCCGGCTTTGGTCGGCAAGGGCCGCCTGGAGTGCCACTGCCGCTTCCACGGCTCTCCTCGTGTGGTCCGGTTTCAGGGGGGTGCTTGGAAAGACGCAACTCACGGCGTCTCCGATAAATTTGTCCACCTGTCCGTCATATTTCGCGGCAATGCGTGCGGCAAGGGCAAAGTATTCGTTCAAATCAATGAGCACGTCTTCAGGGGACCTGTTATCCGCATACTCCCTGAAACCTTTTACTCCTGCGAAGAGCACGGTAATCTGGTTCCTGGTAATCTGGGTTGGCAGGAGTTTCGATGAGGGGGTGGCGGGTTGCCGAAAAGAGCCCCCTGCTCGAGGGGGCATGACAATGGTTTTTTCTTTCTCAGAGGCGTCTTCAAGCCACAGTGATAAACGGTTGAAGGCGGTCGTCAGTTCACTGAAGAGGCCGCGGGGAATTCTCTTGATCTGGAACCCTGGGTTGTTCATGTTTAATTCATTGATACCCGAAAGGAGCGCCTCCACCTGTCCGGTGACATATCGGGAACAGAAAAAGAGAACAATCAGTCCCAGGAAAATACCCGGAATGCTGTACCGGAGAAAGGCGCTTATCAAGAGAGATGCGGTGCTTTTCATCCGTTTTTCCAGGACTTCTCTGGAGAGACCAAGATGAAAGGTGCCGATGGTCTTTTCGTGGTAGGTGATGGGTGCTGCAATATCAAGAAAGGGATGTACATCTGGCCCCTCGGAAGGGGGAGAAATACCACCCCTACTCCCCGGTTTTGCAAGGCGGGGAGAAAGCCGGAGGACCTCGAAGGGATCAATGGATCCGGTATGAACGAGGACGTTCTTTTTTGCATCAGTGACGAACGCATACAGGATGTCCGTGTCCTTGCCCCCTTCCTTTACCAGCAGCTTCAAGGTAAGGTTGTCCCGGCTCAAGAGGGGAATTCGGGCGCTCGCGGCGAGATGACGGGCCAGGAGGTTGCCTCTCTGTATCATTTCAAAGGAGGCAACCTGCTTTCCACGTTTTACAATCAGGATCCCTGAAGGGGCAAGGATCATGAGGATCAGCAGGATAAAGAGGATCCAAATTTTCAGAAACAGCGGGAATGTGTTATGATGATCCTTCATAGGAGCT
>JAFDGR010000201.1 GCA_019309145.1 Deltaproteobacteria bacterium
CGTCTTTATTTTTTCGCTTGGTGGTTCGTAAATACATGCTTACTCAAATAGCATGTATTTACGAGGATGTCAACAGAAAAGTGACATTTAGTGTGCCTACCTGTTCTGAGAGCGACACGCCACCTAAGTGGCTGAAATTACATGATCCAGGTCCCAAAATAGGGCCGATTTAGCCCGTTTTTTGACTACAGAACGCAAACGCAAGTCAGGGGCTGTATAGATTTTTCCTATAAGATCCCGGCTTTAGTATCGTAAAATCCAGTTTGACAAATCGGATTTAGTTTCTGTAACCTTGTTTCAGCTACTTAAATCTCATAAGACGGATCTCATCTATGTATAGATCTTTCGGCTTTACGTGAGTGACTAACAGATATCTTACCCGGGTTCGGTAGGCACAGGACCAAGCCGAAAAATCAAGCCTTTCCCTTTCATTACCTTATAATCATCGTGTTCCAAATAACTTTCAGCCTGGCGTCCATGCCTTGGTTGTTTAATTTCTCGGGTGCAGTGGTGCGTGGCGCCCCGGCCTGGTCTGCAAAACCGGGAGGAGGTCGATTCCCCTTGCCCCCTCCGACAAAGAATCCGCGATTGGAGGTAATGGCTTTTACCAAGTGAAACTCTTCATGAGCTTTTTGGGACACAAGACGGTGTAACGGAGTACGCGAGTAATGGACAAATGCGTTACCGTGGGCATAGCCGGCCATGTAGACCACGGGAAAACCGCGCTGGTCCGGTGTCTTACAGGTATTGATACAGACCGGCTTCTCGAGGAGAAACGGCGTGGACTTTCTATCGAGTCTGGCATCGCGCCGCTGGAACTTTCTTCCGGAACAAGGATTGCTCTGGTGGATGTGCCGGGTCATACCGATTTTCTGAAGAACATCATCCGGGGCCTGAGCACTGTGGACATGGCCATTTTAGTAGTGGCAGCAGATGACGGGGTGATGCCCCAGACCCTGGAACACATCCAGGCCCTCAATTTCTTCGGGGCCAAAGGTGGCTTCATTGTTTTAAGCAAGTCTGACCTGGTAGATGATGAGACCCGGGAGCTGGCCGAGCTTGAAATCAGGGAGCTGGTAGAAGGGACCTTCCTTGAGGGGAAGCCTGTGATTCCTTTTTCATCTGTTGACCAGAGAGGCCTGGATGAGATTCGAATCAAAATTCACGAAATGGCAGAAATCGTAGCTCAGAAAGACCTCGAATCCCCTTTCCGGCTCTGGATCGATCAGGTCAAGAGTTTTGCCGGTTTCGGAACTGTGGCCACCGGGACAATCCTTTCAGGGATTCTTAGAGAAGATGATCCGCTTCTTCTGCTGCCACCGTGCATAAAGACAAGGGCACGTTCCCTTGAAACTCACCACGAGGATGTCTCTGAGGCCTATGCTGGTCAACGCATAGGTATCAACCTTCACAAAGTCCCCCTTAAAGATGTCAGGCGTGGGATGGTTTTAGCAGCGCCGGGATCAGTAGATCCAGCTTACCTTCTCAATGTGGACCTCCGGATACTTAACCGCGCCAGAAGGCCGATCAGAAACAGGCAGAGGGTGAAGCTCTATCTGGGGACCTCCATCACAAACAGTCTCGTGGTCATCATGGAAAAGGAACAATTGGATCCGGGTGAAAGGGGACTGGTCCAGTTCCGGTTGATGAAACCTGTGCCAGCCCTTCCGGGAGATCCATTTGTGATCAGCCTGCTGAACGTCCAGACCGTCATTGGAGGCGGGAAAGTGATAGAAATTCCGCGTGGAAAATACAGACAGGCCAGGGCATCTACAACGCTTCCATATCTGAAGGCCCTCCAGGAAAACAACCTGAAAGGATTTGTGGAGCATCTTTTTGCGAGCGATCTCCGCCGTCCTGTTACTTCCGGTGAGCTTTCCCGGTATACAGGCTTTCCCGTTATCGAGATGGAGTCGGAGATCAGGGAGAGGGTAAAGGATGGACAGCTCATGTCATTCAAAGGCCGTGGCGTTTTCAGAAGAGAGTTGTACCAGGAACTGAAAGCGAACCTACCAAAAGTCGTTGAAAGTATATTGCGACAGGATCCATTGAAGATGACCGCAACGGCTGAAGAAACCCGAAAACAATTGGCACCTTCTCTTAATGAAGCGCCATTTCAAAGAATGTGTGCCGACCTCTGCAATGAAGGGCGATTGATAAAGATTGGTGGGGGCTTTAAGATCCCGGGCCTTTCAGTTAGGCTATCTGATGAACGGGAGAGGCTCATCACCATGTTGCTCGCTTATGCAGAGGAGTCCGGGTTTGTCCCTTTCAGCGCGGATACGTTTTGGAAGGCGTACGGAAGGAAGTTAAACAAGAATGAGATCCAAAGGCTGCTCGACTACCTGTATACGCAGAAAAGACTGATCCGTCTCAATAACCGACGTTTCTTAAGCCTTAGGGGGATGGATCAGATAAAAGAGCGGGTGAAGCAAGTAATCAAAAAGAACGGGAGACTTACCATTGGGGACTGCAAAGAGGTCCTGGGTTATGGGAGGACAGTTGGATTCCCGTTTTTGAATATCTGGACTCAGTTGGATTCACCCGCAGGGAGGGAGATGAGCGGGTGCTGAAGACAGATTGAGGGATTTTGGTCATGGCAAAGGCCTTGACGGGCGGGGCCGTGGCGGGTATGCCACACACCGGGGCCATGATAAAGGATAGCGCATTAACCGACCTGCAGGGGGTTACTGCCTGCGTCTCAGGAAACCTATTGATGCTCCCCATATTCACTATCGGGTATTCCTTTGCCAAATATACATCAATCTTTGGCTTTTCACCGGGCTGCAACATCATGCTGGTTTCTACGTGCCTGGGGTTGTTTAGTCGTGGGGTTTTTCTTTCATGTTTTTGAGTGTAAATCAGATCAAGGGATCTGTCTTGACAATAAAGGCAACAAGGGGTCAAAAGCCTTGTGAAGCAGTAGTACGCCTTGTCACCCTTGTGTAAAGAGCAATTGCCATTTCAGACAAGGCAGCCCCTTGCGTCTACCCGCTCTTTCCGCACGATCTCCCGGCCTGTGCGAAGATAGAAATGATCGTAAAGATTCATACATAGAGCAGCGTTGACCGGAACGATGCTCATGCGATCCCCTGTTTTTGGCTGATGCCTGCATCTGCTGACGTCAACCCAGCCATGTTCTTCGTGGAGGCGAAAGATCTTCGCCTCGGGATATTCGACCACATATCCCATCTCAAGAGCTTCATGCCGGAGAAGTTGTTTCGCGGAGAGGGCCTTTGAACCGGCGTCGATTAATACCTGCCCGGGAACAAGATCTGAAACAACGGTGGCAACCACCCTCAATGCACACTCTTCAAGGCTGCAGTGTCCGAACTTCAGGACGAAATAGTCGTTCAAAAGAGCGGTGCCCACCCGGATCTCGTTAACACGGTCCACAAGGTGGGTATTGAACAGCGACGGTGTGGAACCGGAAGAGACTGTTTCAGGAGGAAGGCCGGCGGAACACAAGGCCTTGTAGCCAGGCCCCCACAAGCGATTGATCTTGTCGAAACTCTCCGGATCACCGGCGGCATCTCCGTACAGGTGTCCCAAATACATCTGAACCCCCTTATACCGGAGACCTGGACGGGTTTTGGCATATCGGACGAGCCTTACGAGGTGTTTTGGATCAGAGACCCCGCACCGGTGAAGCCCGGCGTCGAAGATAACGTAAATTCCCATGACGGTGTTATGCTGTGCCGCTGCATGTGAAAGGCCATCCATAACGTATTCGGAGTCGGCCGCAACACTGACTGCCCGGTCCACAGAAAGCCGGGCAAGGCCTTCTGTGCGCGTCTCTCCTACGACAGGATAGGCTACGGTAATATCCACATTCCCCAGATTGGCCATAATCTTTGCTTCATCGGCCTTTGCCACTGCAATGCCAACGGCTCCCGCATCGATCTGCATCCGGGCGATAGCAATCGACTTGTGGGTTTTTACGTGTGCGCGTACAGAAAACCCGTGGCGGTCCGCGTAGTCATGGATGCGTCTGATGTTGTTTCTTACGATCTTCTCTTCAATGAGAAGAAAAGGGGTAGGGATCGACTCCGGGACATTTGGCAAATCTTCCAGCATGGGTTCTCCATTTTCCCAACCTCAGGACACCTTACCTCCGGGAAACTCAAGTGACACCTTGGGCGCCGTTGGAGCCATTATATCCCCCGAGTTGGTAGACGAGCTGCATGTCCGTAGCGGGGTAATTCACTTTGGCCTTGTTGAGATGGTCAAATAGCTGTGCAAGTGCTCGATTAGCCGCTGGCCTTGAAGCACTGTGCACGCGTATCTTCAACTTCTTATTTTCCGGGTCCGGCAGGATATCGGCTTCGGTTACGAAAAGGTCCTGGAGTAGCCGCCGCGCTGTGGGCGAGTCCACTGTGGGACCCGTTATCAATCCAATCATGGTTGTTTCCGCGCGATATGCAATCATACGGATGGTATCCATCAAGCGTTTTCTTCCCGGAAGCAAACGCAGGAACTTGTCCTTCTCATCAAGTTGGCCCCAGGTAATATGTTTGGGTGTATCTTTCAGTTCCCCTTTCAACTTCTCCAGTTGGTACTCGTAATTTCCGATCTCCTCTAACAAACCGGCTTTTTTCGTCAGCCATTTACGATATTTGGTCGGTTTCTCTTCGGTTTCAGGATGCATGGTCATCTCAGCAAAACGAGCGCGGCGATATCGGAGCTTGTTTTGCAGTGAGTTTCGTGAGCGGTTCAACTGTCGCCAAGTGGGATTTACGACTTTTTCGGTGTCAGGAAATTCGGTAGTACCATATTCTAAAATAACATCAATATCAAAGTGTTGCATCATGTAGTTGAAAAAGTTTGCTGACACCATCGGCTGAACATACGGGCTGCTAATTCTGTGTGAGGCAGGTCAAAAGCAGTGCTTATGAGGCTGGTCTGATGTCCTGAATCCGTAAGCTTACGCACCTCTCTCATCCAGGTGGCATCTTTGCCAGAGCCAACATAACTACCCATTTCACAAAGCCGCATGTCTATCACTTCGCCGGATGGCATAGTTACGTTGTGCTCGGTGAACCACTGCTCTGGCCAGGGTTCTCCAGGATGCTTATGATAGGTCAGACAACCTATCCGATGCTCCTTCCACATTTCGGCAAAAAACGTCGGGCTATAGCCTTCCCGGTCGAAAACAAGGACAAATCGACACAAGGACGGGGTTTCGGCTAATTGCTGCTGGCTGGGTTGATCGGGAACATCATCAAGCAGGCGGGGAACAATATCGTTCCTCAGAGTATTCAGCAATCCCGGATCGACCTCTTTTTCGATCACAAAAAAGGGACGGCCTATGGCGTCATTGACCCAGTAATCGGTGATACCTCTCAGGCACAGCCGCTCACGGGATACATAGCGACGAGGCAATTTGGTCAAGCGTCCGTTATAAACGCGTACGTGTCCATCAATGTAAAGAGCGCCCACCGATTCAGGTTCCAGATCCATCCAATATTTTCCTAAATTTACAGCCCAACGCTCGGCTCCATCATCGGCGCTCAACTCGTCCATCTTGTTACGCAAGCAACGTACTTCCGGTATACGATCTAGACCCAGCAGTTTGCCAAATTCCCCGGGAGCATGACCCCGCAACTTCTCCGTTGTCTTGATCCTGCATAGAGCCATCAGGGCAAGAAGCAACAGCACATGAAAAATCGTATAGTAACCAGTCACTCTACCAAGAAGTTCTTTGGCGCCGTGGAACAAGCCGTTTGCCAACAGAGCCGGTATTGCGCATAGCACTCCTGCTTTAGGTACATCCAGGCACAACTCAAAATTCACCGTGGCACCCCCTAATTTGCCCACCGATGCAAGCACCCGTTCCCCTACCCTCGTACAGGCCACCCCCATACCTTCGGCTGCGGCCGCATCCACCACGTTCCGTGACGATTTGGTAACGGCTGTCTCTTTGTGCTTGGACTCTGATAACCGACCGTCATTTATTGCTTTGCCAAGGGTGTCATACTTGACCTTAAGCTCTCGCGCAACATCGCTCCTTGTGTAACCCTGATCGAGTAAACTCTGGGCTTTCTCCAAAACCTTTGGGGTCAGCACCTTACCTCCCCGACGCCCTCGACGTCGGATAAAAAAGGCTTCTGCTCCATCCTTTCGAAGCTTATTCACCGATCGGATAACACTGCTTTTGCATACCCCAAAAGTCCTTATGATATCTACCTGACGACAGACCCCGGATTCGATCATTTGAGATGTGACCAGACGAAACATTCGCTGATCTGTCTTTTGGTGGGAATAAATCGGGTAAGTGCCTACGAAGTAGGTCCAGCGCTCCTCGTCGCGCCAGACACTAACCAGGCCGTTGATTTCTGTTGCACCGCGAGGGATTAATGGTAATATCTGCTGTGGCATGGCACCTTTCTCCTTTTGGAAACCGCGAAAAAAACTCAACCTATTGACATTATAACTTTTATCAGGAAATCATCTATCTAAATCCTTTCAGGCCAGATCAAGAGTCCTGAACCTCGGCACGGCATCCTGATCCCTTCGGGCCGGATGGTTATTTTTGGAAGCGGCTAATCCACTCTGATGGCGAATACAGAGGTGTTATTCACCGGCGGTTGTGGCCGGATGCGGGCGCATTCCGAAAATTCCGGGGGGAGACAAAAGAGAGACTGGTCGTCTAAAAGACGCCTCAAACCCTTTTCATAGATCCGGTAAGAAATCATTTGTCCAGGGGAAAGGGCCTTGGCAAGATGGGCGAAGATCTCTTCCTTTGGCAATGCATCGGCCCCCACCATGACGAGCCTGCACCGCTCTTTTAATGGCAGGGAGAAGTGGTTCCCATGTACAATACGTATATGCCCGTCCAGTCCAAGTGCTTTAACAAGTTTTCCTGAAAGCTCCACATATTCCGGGGCATGCTCGAGCCCCGTACTTTCAATGCCGTACTCCCTGTAAAGGCATATAAGGCTCAATGGAAGGGGCCCGCTCCCTAAAAAAACCACCCTGTCCTGAGGATTAAGCTTTGCTCCGCTAAACTCCATGCGTGCCAGCTCAACGTAGTTTGGGTAGTACACAAATTGTTCCAACCGCGCCCATGGGTCGGGATCGGCAATGATCGATTCTGCACATTTGATCTCCAATCTCAATCCGTTGATCCCTTTAAGACGGGAGATACGCCTTATAGCAGCCCGCAGAGCCGGATCGGAGAGGAGCCTTTCTGCAATCTCATCCTCCACATGGACCGCGGCCAAGCGGTTTAATCTTTCAAAGTGGGAGCGATAGACATGGTCCGGTTCGTTATTTATTTCATCGTCTGTCAGATCCCCGAGCAGGGCATGGATGTGGAGGAATTCGGCCTTGATGGATTCCAGTGTAATCTCCTTCATTGGTCCAGTTCAGCAAAAACCGTTGTGTTGTTGACCCGCCCTGTGGGGAATATCTTTTTAACGATCTTGAAGCCCTCAATATCTGAGGAATTAACAGGTTTGTATAAGACAGCCCGCATCCCGGTATAAGTCCGGAAAATGACCGGGGCAGGTCTTTGTTCTCTGATAACCTTTCGCAGGTTTCGAAAGATCCTCGCCTTAGGTTCTGCCAGGGCCGCAACAAGGGCCACGTCCCAGTCCAGATCCTGGAGCGATGAGTCATCTCCGCTAACGATTTCGATATCAGTTTCCAGCCCCAGACATGCAATCACCCTTTTAGACAATTCAACGGTTCCAGACGATCCGTCCAGACCGACCGACCTGATCCCATAAGAGCGGCTCATGAGGATCAGGCTCATCGGCACGGGACCGCATCCGATAAAGGCCAGTCTGCTGCCCGGCGCAACGGGCATGGCCTCCACCTGGCCTTTCACTAGGGCCTCATACCGGGCGTAGAGAGGAAAGGTTTTCAAGGTCTCCCACGGATTTCTGGAACCGAGCAACCGCTTTGCGAGATGCTCTTCATGTATACTGAAAAAGGTGGAATAATAGGACCGGATCACCGGGAGCACGGACCTGATCTCCTCTTCTTCAAGTATCAGCCCTGCAAGATGTTCCCCTGCATCAAGGTGGCCCAGGTCGTCTAAGATCTGGTAAAGTCGGTAAAGCTCATCCTGAGAGAGCTCTTCAAGCATTTTTCGGCTGTATTTCCTGATCCGTTCCGCAAAGGCTAAAATATGGGGTTTGATGATGTTCAGGCTGGTGCGGCAGTCCTTGCAGCAGCCCAAGAAATCATGTTCCTTGATCTCGTGCTCGTGAAAATAGTTGATATCGTGCATGGGGCAGCCTCTTCAATGACGGCGGGAAAGCCTGACAGGCTTTCCTCAGAAATTTCCGTTCACCTGAAGACCGGTTGGACCCCGGCCGATTCAGGCACCCGGTGGTATCTTCTCAATAAATGCGGGATTCCTGCTGTTTTCACGGATGAAGGCACAGGGAATCTCTTCATAAAGGAATATGAGGCGTGAAGGCATCGCCTACTCCCAATTCCTTTCAAAGCCGTCATCTGACAAGGCGCAAAGGAGAATGTTATTATAATCACCTCTGCCGACTCTCAGGTCAGGCGGGCAATTTAAGGGCATCTGCGCCGTCAAAAAAGCTCCGGGGAAATATATTCCTTTTTGAAGGGATTTTCTGTGCCGAAGTTTTTGAGAAGTTACACCCGGTGTATCCAAACCGTCAAGTTATCACTATTTTTTAGCCTGCACAATAAAAAACCGTGGGGGGGCTCCCCGTTCGTATCCCTTGGTTCCATAAGGGTTCGTATCAAAAAATGAGGTGTCATGGGATTTGATCTCCCTGAACCTGGCGGTTTGAAAAAGCATATCAGCCTCGGCAAGGCATATCCCTTCATAGAAAGGAAGGCCTTTTTGAAGACCGGCATAGGCACAGAAAAAGCGCAAAGAGATCATGCTCCCGTTTATGAATATCCCCCTCAGGATCTTGAACGCCAGATGGTGCACCCGTTTCCACGTGGTGTTCATCCACATCCCGTCGGATACAATCAGGGCGCCTGCCGGTTTAAGGACCCGTCTCCATTCCTCGAGGGCCTTTCCAGGATCGGGCAGGGTCCATAGGAGGTTCCTCGACACGACTACATCAAAGGTGCTGTCCTTGAACAGGAGGTTTTCAGCATCCTGCAATTGAAAGTCGATATCGAGCTTGCAGCGGTCAGCATATCCCCTTGCCTTCTGGATCATCCTTTCTGAAATGTCGATGCCGGTGACACGAAAACCCAACCGCGCGAGATAAACCGCGAACTGACCCGTGCCTGTGCCCATGTCAATGGCCAGTCTTCCCGGGGCCCCTGAGACCAGGCCGGCCAGGAGGGTTTCCCACCTTTCTGCAACAGCCTCTGATTTGTCAGCATCACGGGGATAGGACAGGCTTCTCCAGTCCCAGTATTTCTGGATGGACCGCTTTTGCCTCTCCATTTCAAGCTTCCTCTTTCGTTTCACTTTTCTTGCCATGATAGAAATGACCCGCCATAGGCCAGGCCCCC
The DNA here is from genome assembly GCA_019309145.1 of Deltaproteobacteria bacterium. Lineage (GTDB taxonomy): Bacteria > Desulfobacterota > DSM-4660 > Desulfatiglandales > Desulfatiglandaceae > B46-G9. Next base: position 9,460 of record JAFDGR010000201.1, read on the forward strand.
GGTCTTGGCCATGAAACAAAAAAAGCCATGAAGGCCGCGGATTTCATCCGCTGAAAAAAGGCCTCCATGGCTCCACTGCGCTTTTTGCAAAATGCTGGATGCGATAATTCCATCCATCCATCAAGGAAACCGGCAAGGCGTTGCAGGTGCGCCTTGTTCAGTCAGTTCCTTATGCGGTCGCAGGCGCTATTTCATATAGCGCATTTCTTGGACACTTCTTATATTCAGGAAACGGATTCCTGTCAACAAAAAATCTTCTCGTGTCCAATCGCATCAGAAACCCCTTGACAAGAAGGATCTCATGCTGTAAATGCAACTCCAATAATGTATGGGCAGAACGCCCATGGGTCGTCATTACCGCATATCGTAATTCTATAGCCACGAAGGCGCTTCATCCCAGGGAGGGATAAGGGCAGTCGTGGCTTTTTGTTTTGGCGCAGGGCATGAGGAGAAGCGGATGAGGAAAACATCCTTTTGGACGGTGTGCATCATCATATGGGGCTTTTCTACCATCTCCGCCGCTGCCCGAACAATGACCGTGACCGATATGGCCGGGCGGCAGGTGGCGGTCCCTTTTGATCCGGAAAGGATTGTGTGCATAGGTCCTGGGGCCTTGCGCCTGATCGTGTATCTTCAGGCCGAATCAAAAGTCGTCGGCGTGGAGGAGATGGAAAAGATGCACCCCCGGGGCCGGCCTTACTGGATCGCCCATCCCGACCTTTCGAAGCTGCCCCGCTGCGGGCCGGGTGGCCCTGTCAGCATCAACAAGAAACCGGACCTGGAAGCGGTGCTGTCCGTAGCGCCGCAGGTGATATTTATCACCTATATGCATGGCCCCGTGGCGGACGAGGTGCAACGGACCTTGGGAATTCCGGTGGTCGTGTTGAGCTATGGTGCGTTTGCTACCTTCGATGAAGCGGTCTACGACGCTCTGCGTATTGGCGGAAGGATATTGAACCGGGCAAAACGCGCCGATGACGTGGTAACCTATGTGGAATCCCTGCGAAAGGAGATGCGCAGGCGGACCGCGGACATATCCGAAGGGCGGAGACCGACCGTGTATGTGGGCGGCATCGGTTATCGCGGCGCCCACGGCATCGGAAGCACGGAACAGCGCTATATCCCGTTTGAATGGATCGATGCGGACAACGTGGCTGAACGCCTCAAGGCCAGTATCGGCACCCACGTCTTTGTGGATAAGGAGATGCTCTTGAAACTGAATCCGGACATCGTATTCATCGACGGCGGCGGGTTGATCCTCGTGGCAAAGGACTACCGGAAAAGGCCGGCGTACTATCATGCCCTGAAGGCCTTTTCCGGCCGGCGGGTCTACACTCTGCTCCCTTTCAACTGGTATACCACCAACATCGGCACGGCCCTGGCAGACGCCTACGCCATCGGGAAAATCCTGTACAGTGAGCGCTTTGAAGACGT
>JAFDGR010000024.1 GCA_019309145.1 Deltaproteobacteria bacterium
GGCCATGATGGTCTTTCCGGCTCCGGCGTCGTCGGCCAGCAGGAACCGCACCCTCGCCAGCTTCAGGAGATAGTCATATACCGCCTCGAGCTGGTGCGGCAGCGGGTCAACGCGCGAGATGGAGAGGCCAAAGTAAGGATCGAATTCGTAGGCGATGCCGAGCGAGTAGGCCTGCAATCCCAGCCTCAGGAGACGGCCGTCCCCGTCGTAGCTGAAAGCGGAATCCAGGATAGTGAGGGTAGCAATGTCGCTGTCGGTGAGAGCTACCTTACGGAACCGCTCCGATTGTGTGCCGACAAGCCCCACAGTCCAAGTGCCGTCGCCACCGACCCGTACAGTCTCCACGCGCATCGGCTCATTGAAAAGCGAGCCGATGACGACACAACCTTCGTGTAATTGGCTACTTGACGTTGTCATCGGTTTCCGGCGCTCCCGCTATCATCTCGACGGTTGTCCTCTGCTCCGCCCGACTTCACCCATTCGTCCACTTCGTCCTTACGGAATTTCCACAGGCGGCCCATCCGGTGCGCGGGCATCTGCTTTTCGCCGATCCACTTGTAAATCGTGTCCCGCTTGATGCCGAGATAAGCCGCGATCTCATCTCTGGACAGTCACTTGTATCCGGGAAAATTGGGATTACGCATTGAATTGTCATATTTTTCAATACAAGCCCCTACCATGCAGAAATTCCCCTCCCAGGTTTTTCTGAAACTATCAAAATACAAAACCCCGCTATATTTTCTAAGAAGCGAGGTTTCCGGGCAGTCAATTCATTGTTCCCCCATGAAGAAGTCTAGAGGTATTGTTAGAAAGGCTCAGGTAAAATTACATAAAATCAGGCAATTGGTCAAGGATTTTCACCTGTCTATGAGCACTTACCTGGCGCTAACAGGAGACCTTCCCGGGAGTTTATCATATGTTTTTGACAGATACGGTCAGAAGGCCGGAAGATTTTTTGAAAAGCCGCGGTTCCCACTCAATCTCGGCCTTCTCATCCACATCATCGTCGAGGGCGACAAGCAGCTCGAAATGACTGTAAGACAGACTGCCCAGGAACTTCTCGGGCGCGACGGCCAATTGTGCGGGCACCGTCCGCACAATCTGGGGATAGGCGCGGTAAAAGGCCAGATAGTTATATAACTGCCTGCGTAGCTCCCTGGAAAGCTCGCTGAGCAGACGGTCCCCATAGCTTGCCCGATCCGAACCGCACAGCTCGAATTCAGCAATGTAGGCGCCGATCAACCAATTTCGCACGGTCAGACTGACATTGACCGCCCGGCCGGCCTGCGCCGCCAGTTCCCCGGGCTGAAATGGTGGCACATCATGATTTATAGATGCCGTTTTTCCGGCGGGACTCCGCTGTTTTGCTGATGGTCGTGTCCTCCCGCAGGTCAAGGCCCAGCTTTTCCTGGATCATTATCTTGAGGTAATCCAGGTGCGGGCACGGAGGACCGTGATAGCTGTCTTTTGTGATACACGTCGCTAAGTGGACGATGATCCTGTGCTTTTCGATTTTTTCCTCGCTCTTTGCCATCTTTATCAGGTCCTGGAGTTTTCGATGGACCGCCATGCCGCAGCAGCCGCCGCACGTCAAATACAGGATCCGATAGGATCTTTCTTTCGAATATCCCTTAAAACCGCCGGTCCGTTCATGGAAAGCCTTTTCACAAAAATACCCCGAACAACGTTCCATTGCGATATGGCACTGCACCACCACGATATATTCTTTCTCCCGCATCAACATCGCTCCTTTCTTGTCCACGCGTCCCACACTTCCCCTGTAGCAGCTCCTTGACTCTGTCCCATCCTAACCACAGATGCATGGTCCATTGCAATCATTATATACACGAAACCGCTCCCTGAAATATCTTTTAATGCCTTGACAGAAACGCAATCGTTTGCTATCAAATGTTCGTATGCAAACGACATTCCCCGAGCCAAAATATTTCATCTGCTCCCTGACCACGCTCATTGCCAGAAAAATGGTGGCCTATTACAATCGCGTGCTGGCCCCGTTGGGCTTGACAGCCCAGCAAATGATAGCCCTGGGAGTGCTGTGGCGGGAGGAGAACGTGAGCCTCGGGATATTTGCCCGGCGAGCCGGCATTGGAAAGGCCGCAGCAGCAACCATGATAAAGCGGTTGGAGCAAATGGGCCTTGTTTCAAAGGAAGCAAATCCCGAAGACGGACGGTTGAATGTCCTCAAGCTGACGGACAAAGCGCGCAAACTGGCCCCGCAGGTGGCAGAAAAAGTTGCCGCCCTGGAGAGAAACATTGAATCAGCAATCGGCCCTGAGAATGTCCGCTCGCTTATTGAAGCACTCACGATCATTCGAGACCTGAAGCTCTAGTGCGACACGGATCTATTGTCATAATGCAGAGGAACCTATGTTTGAATCAATGGAAAAAAGCCCTCTTTATCCTTTTCTGAATCCCAAATCCATTGCCTTTTACGGTGCTTCCAACAGCTTTTCAGCCATGGGAACCACCCAGTTCAGAAATATTTATGAGCTTGGGTTTCAGGGCAATCTCTATCCGATCCATCCCAAGCTGGACCAGGTGCAAGGCTGGAAGGCCTACAACAGCGTCCTGGATCTTCCCGAAGCGCCTGACCTTGCAGTCATGGTATTGCCGACCCGCATCGTCCCTGAGGTGATGGAGGAATGCGGGCGAAAAGGAATCAAAAATGTCATCATTGTATCGGGTGGGTTCAAGGAAGTGGGAGGTGAAGGCGCCGGTCTGCAGGAACAGATTGTGGCCATCGCGAATCAGTACCGCATGAGATTCCTGGGTCCCAACTGCATTGGCGTGGTCAATCCCTATCACAAATTGAACACCACCTTCTTCCCTTATGACACTGCACCTGGCTTTATCGGAATGGCGTCTCAGAGCGGAAGTTTTGTGACCCAGATGTTTGATTATCTCGCAAAATTCGGACTTGGGTTCAGCAGCGCCATCAGTGTGGGGAACGAAGCCAACATAGATATGGTGGACTGCCTCGAGTACCTCGCTGCCTGTCCCCACACAAAGGTCATTGCCCTTTACATTGAGGCAATCCGAAGGGGCAGGGAGTTCCTGGACATGGCCCGCTCCATCACTCCGCACAAGCCCATTGTCGCGCTGTATGTGGGCGGATCAGAAGCAGGAAAGCGTGCCGGATTTTCCCACACCGGGGCCATGGCCGGCCCGGACCGTCTCTATGACGGGGTCTTTCGGCAGAGCGGGGTCATACGGGCCAGGTCCATCGAGGAATTATTCGATTTCTGCTGGGTGCTCGGAGCATGCCCCATACCCAAGGGCAATCGCGTGGCTATCCAGACCCACTCGGGAGGGCCGGGGGCCGCGGCGGCAGATGCATGCGGCCGCGTGGGACTGGACTTGCCCTCTCTCTCATCCGCCACGCGGAAAAAACTTGCCCCCTTCGTGCCCCACACGGCAAGCATAAAGAACCCGGTGGACCTGACCTTCACGAAAAACCCCCTTGACTATTTCCATACCATTCCAAAGGTGCTCCTGGAAGGAGAGGAAACCGACGGGCTCCTGGTCTACTTTCTCGTGCCTACCCAGACGGTACGCCGTGCGCTTGAAAGTATGGGTATGGCGGAAGATCAGGGTCTTGAACAGAGCGAGAAGATCATTGAACAGCAATCCGATGCGGTATCCGCCCTGCCCGGGGAATGCGGCAAACCTGTTCTTGGATATTCCCTCCGCACCAGGGATGATTTCTTCATTGCCCGGTTGCAGGACAAGGGCATCCCCGTGCTCGGGAGCCCGGAACGGGGAGCCCGCGCCATGGGAGCGCTGGTACGGTATGCCCGCTGGCGCAAGGAATCCTGCTGATTTAATAATCAAGAAATATGATCGGTTATATCTGGCCGTATTCCCTTATAACCCCGCCTATTTCATCAGGGTTACCATTTTTTCCCTTTCTTTTTCTTGTGCTTGTTTTTCTTCATTTGCCCGGGAGGGAATTTTTTTCTGTGATCAGCGAACTGCGTGTAGGGTTTGTCTGTTTCCATTGCAATGACCACGTGCTCGCCAAGGTTCACCTGAACATATCGCGGCAAAGAAACAGAGACACGCCAGTTATCATCTTCCAGGTAGAAATAGACCTTCCGGGCGGTATCAAAATAGACATAGGAATCAGGATAGTACCAGTAGGCGTGTTTGGCCCGGTATCCGTAGGCAGGCGCATGTGCGGGAGGGCCATGCCGTCTCACAGGGGGAGGTTGGTGATGCCTCTCCTGAGGAGAACCCCAACCCACAGCCACCTCGCCCCCGGTCGTCACACAACCGGTGAAGAAAAAGGCCCCCAAGCTCAACATGAATAAAATGACCACTGCATACAATGATTTCATTCGGCAGTTCCTTCTTTCTTTGCTGTTTTTTAAACAGGTATCAGATTCCGGTGCTCCTCCAATTTATCCATTCGGCATGATTCACTGGTCACTTTAGACTTTTCATGACCTTCCCGCCCGCTTCTCCCCGGCCGCCTAAAATCTCAGCCTGACTCCGCCTGAAAGACCGTAGTCAGGCGCCCCGTCCGACAGGCCGAACAGCATCCCCGCGGTGAACTCTATTTCAGAGGAAAACCGGTAGTTCATGGTGAAAAACAGGTCCCTGGGATTGGATTCGTCCGAGACCAGGGACCTCCATTCCTCATAGTACCCACTGATGAGGATGTCTCCGGTCAGATAGTATCCCAATCCAACATCATAATACCACTGGTCTCTCAGGTCGAAGCCAGAGGGCTCTCCAATGAACGTATAACCCACATCAAAGAGCCCAAGCCAGTTTCTTGAGAAGGTTTTGCTGAACTCCAGTCCAAAGCCCAGGTCGAGTTCCCCTGTTCCCAGCCCCTTGTCTTCATCGGCAGTAGGAAACTTGACCAGCCCGGTGACGGCCATCAGGGGAGCCAGGTCCCCTTCCTCCAGAACATAGTAACGGCCCTGGAGGAGAACGTCTCCAAGCCCCTCTTCGGTTGATCGCCGGGAAGAGGTGAACCTCGTTCCGCCGCCGCCCTTGGTTATCCGGTTGGGCGTACCACCAACCACTGTGACGCCCCCGCTGCTCTCGATCTGGATATAGGGGATGGTAAGAGAAAGATCCCCATCCGGAAAGGAACGGCTGATGGTCAATGGGATGTACGTGATATCGGTATCGGTACCGGTTCCGTAATCACCACTCGTGAAGCTTGGTTCAAGGCCTATTTCCCAGTCCGTTTCAGCGCCGTAACACAAAAACGGTGTCACAAGGAGCGCAATGATTCCTATGATTATGGTTTTTTTCAGGTGCATTTTCAGATCCTTTCTCTGTGCAAAAACAGGTTCTTGGAATGGAGCATGGCTGCAAAAGATTCGGTATCTCCTGCAGACCATTTCTGTATAAAAACGGCCTGTATAGAATGCATTGCAATGAGAATGCCCGCTATCTTCCCAGGCGTACAGGCCTGCGGGGCCGCATGGGTCTTGCCGGTCGCTTCACCCGTGTGAGGCGCATGGGTCTTGCATGACGGTTGAGTCGGGCCTGTTTTTGTCGGACATCTCTTTTGTGGGCGTTGCGGTGTGTCTGGATGCGTGAAGTTTCCCGGGTTTTGCCGGAAAGCACATTGCCACCTTCCCCGGGATTTCGGTATCGGCCGCTCTTGACCGCGCTGACCACAGGGCCCAGCTTAAAACCCAGGTCTTGGGCTATGCGACCCCAGCCCTTACCGCTTGCCCTGAGGCTTCTGACCCGGTCGAGGGCATCCCCCATGGTAGGAAAAGTCTGGGGGTCCAGCTTGGAAAGATGGTCGGCAATGCAAAGCTCAATGGATATTTCTCCCCATCCCTGCCCCGTGATCCGCAAATCGTTGATTGTTGCGGGATCCACTTGAAACTGCCGGGCAAGATCCTTTACACGCGCGTTGCAATTTACCGGGGGATTTTCTGCATCGATGTCTTCCTGGATGGACACCAGTCGTGCCTCATCCACGGATTGGGCCTTCACCTGGTATGGGGTGAAGACTACAAGCAGGGCCAACGCGGCAATAGAAACGAAATATTTTGATTTCATGAGATACCTCCTGCGCAAACAGTATTTGAGAGAACCTCCATTGTTTTCTGGATTCCGTGTAAAAGGGAGTCACCTTTTCCTCATGCCTTCGTGGATCCAGTCCAGCAGGGCGGGGAGTTCTTCCGTGTCCCACGTGGGTGACAGGCGCGCCTCAACATACTCCGCGAAGATTCCCTCCATCAAGGAAAGGAGCTTTTCCACCAGGAACACCCTCTCATAAAACAGGGCATCGGGGTCTTCTCCCTTTTCCCGGAAGACTCTCGGCGTCTTGAGGGAATGAAAATTCATCCACGTGGAATCAAGATCAAAGGCCCACTCATTGTCTCCGGCCCGCAGGTGTATCCTGGCCCTGGTGAGCTTTTTTCCTTCCCCCAGGGCGAATCGTGCCTCCCTGATCCTGGCATTCTCGCCGGTGCAGACAACGGTTTCCACGCCACGGTCGCCTTCCGATTGGAGTGTTACCTTTCCTTCAAACCACACCTCTGCCTCTTCCCCGTCCTGCAATTGGAACGATCCCGCCATTGTCTCGCTCCTGAACCAGAGCCAGACGAGGAAATCCCGGCCCAGGGATTCGGACTCCCGCACATCGTCTATAATACTCATGCTTTCGAACCCTCCACTAAAAATAGTGGCAGGATATCTTCAGCCAGGGCGCTCGCCTTCCCCCGGGCGATGAGCGTCTGCTGTGCCAGGGCGTACGGGTAGAGGGGGATGAGCTGGAGATGAAAGGTCTTCCGGAAAAATTCGGCGAATTCGTCACAAAGCTTGCTGGCTGTGGTCCCGAAAAGCACGATATTGGTCTGGAGATTCCAAACCATGTCATATACTCCGGATTGGGGAATAGCCCTTTTCAAGAGGCGCAACCGCACGCTTTCCTTGATTTCTTCCCGGAGCGGTTTGGGAAGATAGTCCAGGCCTTCCCGCCCCTTCACCTCTTTTTCCGCCTCCCTGCAGTACTGTAAAAGGGCCTTTTTGGGAATCCTTTTCACATCCACCCGCCAGGAAAGGGCGATAAAAGGCTCTTTAAAATATTCCATTGCTCGAAACTCGTTGTCGAACATATCCAGGATATTGACCCAGCCGGTGGACCGTTCTTCCCCCGGGAGATCGTCAAGAGTATGAAAAGCATACCGGAGGATTTCTTTTGGGAACGTGTCTAGATAGTCCTCCGGGAGCGCCCCATCCACCTCATACCGACAAAATGTTGCTGAACCATGTACCAGCCCCATGTTTTCCTTCCCTTGAAATTCGTATAATGTGGGCTCATGGAAAGGGCAAGATTAAGCACTTTCCCCCTTTCCAAGTCAAGACAAATCGGGTGGCCCTTTACGGTGTTCCTTTTTTTTGTACCGCCCGAGGCGTCTCCGGATTTCCCGTTCAAATCCCCGGTCTGTGGGACGGTAAAAGACCCGGTTGAGGACCTTGTCCGGGAGATATTCCTGCTCGATCCACGCGCCGGGGTAGTTGTGGGGATAGCGATACCCGCGCCCGTAGCCCAGTTTCTTCATGAGAGCTGTCGGGGCGTTGCGGATATGCAGGGGCACCGGTTGCGGGCCTGTTCGCTCAATTTCGGCCTTCACCGTCTTTTCCGCAAGATACAGGGCATTGCTCTTGGGAGCCGTGGCCAGATAGACGGCCGCCTCTGAAAGGGCCAGTTCCGCTTCAGGGGGACCCACCTTATGCCAGGCATCGAACGCAGCCAAGGCCACCTGCAGTGCCTGGGGATCCGCGAGCCCCACGTCTTCGGAGGCGAACCTGATCATCCTCCTTGCCACGAACAAGGGGTCTTCTCCTGCCAAAAGCATCCGGTAGAGCCAATAGACCGCCGCCTGCGCGTCACTCCCGCGAAGGCTCTTATGAAATGCCGAGATGAGGTTATAGTGTTCCTCCCCGTCCTTGTCATAGGGCAGCGCCTTCCGGTCCAGGGCCTTTTCAACAATCGGGAGATCCACGCTCCGCTCTTTTGGATCTGTTTGAAGCGCATAGGAGCACACCATCTCCAGGTTGTTGAGGGCAACTCGCGCATCGCCGTGAGAAAGGTCCATGAGGTGCTCCAGCGCCTCTCTGGTCAATTGGAAACCCCATCTCCCCAGGCCCTTTTCCCTGTCGTGCAAGGCCCTGGTCAAGACAACTTCCAGGTCCTCTTTCCGGAGCGGTTTCAGGACCATCACCCGGGCCCGTGAGAGGAGGGGAGGAATGACTTCAAATGAAGGGTTCTGGGTGGTGGCGCCCACCAGAAGAATCAAGCCACTTTCCACGTAGGGCAAAAACGCGTCCTGCTGGCCCTTGTGAAACCGGTGGATCTCATCCACGAACAGAATAGTCGGCTGGCGTGTCTTGTGCCGGTGGCCCTCCGCCTCCTTTATAATTTCCCGCAGGTCCTTGACGCCGGAAGTTACCGCGGAAAACGCCCGAAACGGATACCGCGTATAGGTGGCGATCATCCTTGCCAGGGTGGTCTTCCCGGAACCGGGCGGACCCCAGAAAATCACGGGAAAGACCTGTCCAGCCTCAAGGGCTTTTCGAAAAGAAGCCTCCGGGCCGAGCAGATGAGGTTGCCCTAGCATATCCTCGATTTTCTCCGGACGCATCCTCTCGGCCAGCGGGGCGATCTCATCTGTTTTTTCGTCCTTCATGAAGCCGGACCTCTTGTATGCAGTGCTTCCATAAATACGGAATAAACCCTGTCCATGTTGAGGGGTTTTTCGAGCAAAAAATAATCATCATGCTGTTTCGCGAACTTTGCGGACCGGAGGTTGGCCGGGTTCCCCATCAGGACGATGGGTGTTTTCGGGCGGGTGCGGTGTGCCTTTGTGAGAAAAGCGGCCAGATTGTCTGCTTCCATCTCTTCCGCATCAATGACCAGCAGGCCATAGGCCTTTCTCGCCACCAATTGAAAGGCTTCACCGCAGGTCACCGTGGCATCCACCCGGCACCCCCTGCTTGAGAACCATCGACACAGCAGATCACGCAGGATATCCTGCCCCGAAACCACCAGGACAAAAGTGTCCTTCAGCCGTATTCGCCTTGCAGTTCTTTTTCTGGCAGAGGGTTCGGAAGGGATCGGCATGCGAACGGTACAGATTGTTCCCCCTCCGTTGCTGCTCCGGAGCTCCATCTCGCCCCCGTTCCTCCTGATAATTGCCCGAGCAAGGCTCAGGCCCAGACCTCTCCTCTCTTTCCCTTTTGTCGTAAAAAAAGGATCGTAGATCTTGTCCTGGATTTCTGCAGGGATCCCGCTCCCGCTGTCCTGGATATAGAGGTACGCGAACCCCTCGCTTTCCTCTGTGGTGAGGTATATGTTTCCTTCCCCATCCAGGGCCTCAACTGCATTTTTTACCAGGGCACCGAGTGCATACCGGATCTCTTCGGGCCTCCCCACCAGGGTTGGCAGGGCTCTCAGGTAGCTCTTCAGCCTGATACCGCCCTCTTTCCCGGGAAGCGTTTTACACCACTGATTCCTGGCAATGGAAATGACGTCCTGGGCAACTTTTCGAAGATCAAAGGCAATAGTCCCTTCCTGCTCTCTACTGCTTTCTCCCAGCCATTCCAGTTCCCGGAAAAGCGGGGGGCTGTGTTCAAGGGAGCCCGGCCATTCCTTCAATGCATGGTGAAGCCCCCTGGAAATCCGGGCGATCACCTCCTGTTTTTCCGCGTCAACATGGCGTTTTTCGGCCTCTCTTTTTTCATTAAGCCCAATCAAGTTGAGAAGAAAGGCCCGACGTCCGCCCACGAGAATCTTTTTCACCCGCACCTCACACCACAGCAGGTCCCCGTTCCTGCTTGTCAGGCAGGTCTCGTACCGGTCCGGCACCGGTTTCCCTGATACCCGTTTCTTGTGGCGTTCACGGAGTTTGGTCCGAAATTCCGGGTGAATAAATTCCACAAAATCACGTCCTTTTATGTCATCCTCGTCACAACCCAGCGCCTGCCTGGCTGCTTCATTGATAAACCCTATTTTCCCGTCCTGGATCAGTACGACCCCCCCCGGCAGGGCCTCCAGGAGGCGCCACCCCTCCTTGAGGCTTTTTACTGTCTGCTGATGCTGTTTCCGGAGGTCGGTGATTTTTTCCCGGAGGGTTCTTTTTTCAACCCGCAGTTTGTCGAGCCGGCGTTTCAGTCCTTCTATCCTCTTTTCAACCACTGGCCGCTCCCGTATCAGTGTGCCATTGTTCATGGGGAAACCCCCACTCCGCGGGGCTCACAAAAACCTGCTGTGCCGTCCCGGAAATCACGGTTCCAAAATGAGCGAACGTTTGACCTGAATCATCTTGATGATCGTCGAGGAATAGCGTATCATATTTTTTGTTTGCCTTACAACAGGGAAGCGTTCACGCAGTCCATTTGACCATTGCGCATTGCCCTGTGCCTCTGAGATTCTTCCAGAAGCACTCTGAGAGCTCATCTCTCACCGTTGAGAGTGCATTTGCCACTATGGAGGCCATTTTCCAGAGCACGCAGGAGTCAGGGATTCTGGAAAGGAGTTCACATTGACCCTAGACCGTCCATTCGTCCATCTCCACGTCCACTCGGAATTCAGTCTTCTGGACGGCGCAATCCGGCCAAAACAGATGCTGGAGAAGGCAAAACATCTCCATATGGAGGCGGTGGCCATTACAGACCACGGCAATATGTTCGGCGCTGTCCAGTTCTTTGATCAGGCCAGAAAGGCCGGGATCAAGCCCATCATTGGATCGGAAGTGTACGTGGCCCCGGAAGACCGCCGGAACAAAGCCCCGTCAACAGACGGGCTGCCCACCGCATTCCACCTGGTGCTCCTCGTCATGAATGAAAAGGGATACAGGAACCTGAGTCGCCTGGTTACCCAGGGACACCTGGAAGGTTTTTATTATCATCCCCGAGTGGACATGGACCTCCTGCGGCAATACAACGAAGGCCTCATCGCACTCTCTGCCTGTATCAAGGGAATGGTTCCCTTCTTCCTCAACGCGGACCGCGTGGAGCTGGCCCGAAAGAAAGCTGAAGAACTCGCGGGCATTTTCGATCATGGCAGGTTCTACCTGGAGGTCCAGGCAAACGGTCTCCCGGAGCAGGTCAGGATCAACAAGATGCTCCGGGAGCTTTCCAGGGAACTCTCCCTTCCCCTGGTGGCCACCAATGACTGCCACTACCTGAACCGGGAAGATGCCGAGGCACATGACGTCCTCCTCTGCATCCAGACGGGGAAAACCATAGAAGATCCCAAACGCCTCAAGTTTTCCACGGATGAATTCTACTTCAAGTCCCGTGAGGAAATGCTGGAAAACCTCAAAGGCTTTGAAGACGCCCTCGAGAACACCGCCCACATAGCTGACCGATGCACCTATGAAATGGAATTCGGCCACTACAAGTACCCGGTTTTCCAGGCGGCGGAAAATCGAAGCCTCGACGACATCCTCGTGGAAAACGCCCGCAAGGGGCTGGAGAAACGGTTGCGCCTGAAAGAAGAGGAAGAAGGAACGCTCCCTGAAGCAATGGTCACAGAATACAAAGAGCGACTGGAATTTGAGCTCGATATTATCAGGAAAATGGGGTTTTCGGGCTACTTCCTGATTGTGGCAGATTTCATAGACTACGCGCGGCAAAACCAGATCCCGGTGGGGCCGGGTCGCGGCTCGGCCGCGGGATCACTCGTGGCCTATGCCCTTACCATCACCAATATCGATCCCATTAAATACGGCCTGCTTTTCGAAAGGTTCCTCAATCCCCAGCGAATCAGCATGCCTGATATTGATATCGATTTCTGCATCAACGGCAGGGATGACGTGATCCGCTATGTTGCGGAAAAATACGGCAGGGAAAACGTCTCTCAGATCATCACCTTCGGCACCATGAAGGCGCGGGCCGTGATTCGCGATGTGGGCAGAAGCCTGAACATCCCCTTAGGAGAAGTGGACCGTATTGCCAAGCTGGTTCCGGAGGGCCCCAAGGTCTCCCTTGAAAAGGCCATTCTGGAAGAGCCGGAACTCAAACGCCTCGAAAAAAATGACGGCCCGGCGAAAAAATTACTCGCTGTCTCCCGGGTGCTGGAAGGCCTTTCCAGGCATGCTTCCACCCACGCGTCCGGGGTAGTGATTTCAGATCGTCCCCTGGTGGAATATCTCCCGCTTTTCAAGGGCTCCAAAGATGAAATCATGACCCAGTATACCATGGACCGCATTGAGCAACTGGGCCTCATCAAGTTTGATTTTCTGGGCCTGAAGACCCTGACGGTGATCAAACATACCCTCGATCTCATAGAAGCCACCTCCGGTACAAGCATTGATATCGACAAAATCCCCCTTGATGATCCGGCAACCTACCAGTTGTGCAGCGACGGCAAGACCACGGGAGTATTTCAGCTTGAGAGCAGCGGCATGAAGGAACTCATGCGGAGGCTCCAGCCTGAAGTGTTCGAGGACTTGATCGCCCTGGTCGCCCTGTACCGGCCGGGGCCGCTCGGCAGCAACATGGTGGATGACTTTGTCAATGGAAAACACGGGAAAACAAGGATCAGGTATGTTCTTCCCCAGCTCGAACCGATCCTCAAAGAAACCTACGGGGTCATTCTTTACCAGGAACAGGTCATGCGCATCGCGCAGCTTCTGGCCGACTATTCCCTGGCCGAGGCCGATGAACTCCGGAAGGCCATCGGCAAGAAAAAGCCGGAGGTCATGGCCAGACACAAGCAGCGATTTATCGACGGCGCCCGCAAGAACGGGGTAAACCCCCAGAAGGCTGAAACCCTCTTTCATTTGATCGAAAAATTCGGAGGATACGGCTTTAACAAATCCCATTCCGCGGCGTATGCCATGATCGCCTATCAAACCGCATACCTGAAAGCCCACTTTCCCGTTGAATTCATGGCGGCACTGCTCACACAGGACATGGGAAACCAGGACAAGACCATCAAGAATATCGCCGAATGCAGGAGCATGGGTATCGAAATCCTCCCCCCGGACATCAATGAAAGCCAGGCGGATTTCTCTGTTGTGGAGGGGAAGATCCGCTTCGGCCTGGCGGCCGTAAAAAATGTGGGAGTGAAGGCCGTAGAATTCATCATAGAAGAGAGGGATCTAAACGGCCCCTACCCTGATCTCCTGACATTTAGCAGGCGGATCGGTACCGGGAAGGTCAACCGCAGGGTCCTCGAAGGCCTCATCCTGTGCGGCGCCTTTGACTACACCGGGATCCATCGCGCCAGGCTTTTTGCCGGTCTTGATGATGTCCTCCGTTCCTGCGGGGCCAATCACGACCCGAACCAATTGAACATATTTGGATCATTGAACGAACAGGGGGGCGTGGGTCCCGGGTTCATGGATCTTCCCGATGTGGAGGAATGGCGGGAAAGGGAACGGCTGAAAAGGGAAAAAGAGGCCTTGGGCTTTTACATCACCGGCCATCCCCTGGCAAGATTCAGCCGTGAAATCACCCTTGTCACGAGCTGCTCCATTCAGGACCTCCCTGTGCAGAAAGACAAGAGCCGGGTCAAAATCGCCGGGGTCGTGGAGGAATTGAAACTCAAACGGACAAGGAAAGGTGACAAGATGGCCGTCATCCAGGTGGAAGACCTTTCCGGTTCCATAGAAGTAATTCTTTTCCCTGATCTCTTTGCCCGCTGTTCCGGGTTGCTCAAAAATGATGATCCGTTACTCATCACCGGGACAGTTGAAAAGGGGGATCATACCATCAAGATCATCGGCCAGGAAATCATCACGCTGAACATGGTCAGGCAGCAACTCATCAAGGCCATTGAAGTGAGCCTTGATGAAAACACCGCATCCAGGGATACCCTGGAAGACCTGCGGGATCTCACGTTTCGATTTCCCGGCGAATGCCGCCTCCGGTTCAGGGTGCCGTTGGGCACGGGAAAGGATATCACCATTACGGCAAATCAGCGGTTCAGCGTGCTTCCCTGCCCGGAACTCATCAGTGCACTGGAACAGCTCACGGGCCACCGGGTCACGGAAATCATGGCATCTTCCGGGGTAACCCTGCCGGGCACGACATGAGCAAAGGTTCCTGCTCTGGATTCCCGCTTCCGCAGGAATGACGGAAAAGTCCGCCGGCAATAAAACCTGAAAAGGTTCGACTCTATTCGTGGTTTTCCGAGAGGGCTTTCTGGTAGTCTTCCGGAGTATCAAGATCCAGGTCATCGTAGGTCGGCGGCGCATCTACCAGGCAGACCTCATTCCTGAAGGCATCAAAGAGAGCGCGCGCCCCCACATCCCCTTTCAAATCATGCAAGGCGCCGTACCACGCTCTCCCGAGAATAACCGGAAGGGAACGCCTTCCCCTGACAGAAATAGCCCCAAGGGTTTTTCGTGAGGCCAGATACCCGGCAAGAAGAAGGTCTATGATGTGCGCATTGATATGGGGCATATCCGCCAGGAGAATCATGACATGATCAGCACGCTCTTCAACCGCTCCAAGGCCGACCCGAATAGAGGAACTCATCCCTTCTCTATAATGCGGATTTTCCACAATCCTCAGTCTGGCATGTTGCAGGCCCGGAAAAAGAACATCCCGGACAGTTCCGGCCCGGTGTCCCAACACCAGAACCACCTCGTCAAGATCCGATTTGAGGGCCTCTTGAACTACCCGCTCCACCAGGGTTTTCCCCCCGACTTTCAAAAGCTGTTTGGTCTTTCCCATCCGTGATGAGACTCCTGCAGCCAGGATCAGCCCTGCAATTTTTTCCCTTGGTCCAGTCATCATACCCCGCCGGTTTCGTAAAACAGCCCGGAGATCGTTGATCGCCGGGCTGTCAGGGACTGTACCACTTCGGCAAGCCAAATGGAAAGGTTTTCTCAGTTCATTACCCCGTGTACTGCCGGGGTTTGGGGAGCGGCTGGATATCAGCCAGAGCCCGTTCAATCTCATCCTCCGGCAAGGCATGATCCGCAAGCTTCCCGGCCAGGTAGGCCTCATATGCCGCCATGTCCACCAGCCCATGTCCGCTCCAGTTGAAGAGGATCACCTTTTCCTTGCCTTCTTCTTTGGCTTTCAGGGCCTCGCGGATAACCACCGCTATGGCGTGGTCCGTCTCCGGAGCACTGATGAAGCCTTCCGTCCTCGCGAAGGTGATCCCCGCCTGAAATGTCTCGAGCTGAGGCAGGGCTACCGGCCGGATGAGGTTATCCAGGATAAGCTGACTGATAATGGGAGCCATTCCGTGATATCTCAAGCCTCCTGCATGGATGGGTTCCGGCACAAAACTATGGCCCAGCGTATGCATGGGCAACAGGGGGGTCATCTGGACCGTGTCGCCAAAGTCATAGGCAAAGGGTCCCCTGGTCATGGTGGGGCAGGATGCGGGTTCCACGGCAATGATATCGATGTCTTTCCCGTTAATCTTGTCCCGCACAAAGGGCAGGCAATTGCCGGCAAAGTTGCTCCCTCCACCTGCACATCCGATAATCACGTCCGGATAGTCACCCGCCAGGGCCATCTGCTTCTGGCACTCGAGACCGTTGATGGTCTGGTGGAGCATCACGTGATTCAGGACGCTCCCGAGGGCGTACTTCGTATTCTCGTCCATGACCGCCGCCTCAACCGCCTCGCTGATGGCTATCCCGAGGCTTCCCGGCGAATCAGGATGCTCCGCAAGGATGCTCTGTCCAGCCTTGGTTTCAGTGCTGGGACTGGCCACGCAGTTCGCGCCCCAGGTTTGCATCATGATGCGGCGATAGGGTTTCTGGTTGTAACTTACCTTGACCATGAAGACCTTGCATTCCAAGCCGAACAAGGCACAGCAGAAGGCAAGGGCACTTCCCCACTGCCCCGCACCGGTCTCGGTGGTAATACGTTTGGTTCCGGAGATCTTGTTATAGTATGCCTGGGCAATGGCGGTATTGGGTTTGTGGCTTCCGGGGGGACTCACCCCCTCATTCTTGAAATAGATCTTCGCAGGCGTTTGGAGGTATTTCTCCAGGTTCTGTGCCCGGTAAAGGGGTGTCGGACGCCAGAGCAGGTATTTCTCCAGGACCTCTTCAGGGATGTCTATCTCCCTTTCCTGACTGACTTCCTGTTCGATCAGCGGCATGGGAAAGATGGGTGCAAGGTCCTCCGGTCCAACAGGTTGCCCGGTCCCTGGATGAAGTGGTGGTTCCATGGGAGTAGGCATATCCGGCATAATATTGTACCATTGACGGGGTAATTCAGATTCCGGCAGCACAAATTTCTTGCTCTCCATAATGCCTCCTTTTCAACAGCTATAGTTTGCATTTTGACCTCCAGGTACCTCTGTTGAAGGCCGCCCTTTTACCCGCTATTCCACCTCCTTTCTTCCTTCAGTGAACATCCACATGCGATGATAACCGGAAAAGGCAAAGACATTGTCTGACGATGAAAGAAAAAATGCCGGCAGGAAAGAGAAAAGAAGGTGCGGTCGCGGTAGAGAAAGGATCCCGTGAATTGAGTGCTCCACGTGTAACGTACCAGAGGCTGGGCTGTCGAGTATCTGCCGACCAGAGGTAACGCTAGTGCTTTTTCATTGTCTTGTCAAACACTATTTCCTGACAAGTGAGGAAGCGGGAAGCCTTTCGGGCGTCCCGCTTCCTCTTCCCAGGGGGTTCCGGATGGAGGAGAAAATTACTCGACGCTGACGCCGCTGGGAGGAGCCGGCGCAGTGGTATCCGGAGGAGTGTAGGTTACGGTGAGAGTATACGTTCCTTCGTTTCCTTCCCGGTCCCTGGCGGTAACCACAAGAACGTTCTCGCCTTGGGCCAGGCTGATCCCTGAAATGGACCAGGTCGTTGTGCCGCTCGCTGTGCCACTTCCTCCTCTGGAATTGGTCCAGCGCACCTCCACAACGCCAACATTGTCAGCGGCCGTCCCCTGCAGGTTCAAGGTGCTCTGGGCTGTTTCATACGTCGTTCCGGTAGTTGGGGAAGTGACGGCCACGGTCGGCGCATGGGTATCAGGAATGGTCTTGTACACTTCCTGGGAAAACCCGCTCTCGTTTCCGGAAGTATCCACCGCGGTCATGGCGAAATAATAGGTAACACCCTCTTCCAGATTACCTACCGTGTAGCTTGTTGCTTTCCCCACAGGAGTCGGTGTTCCGTAGGTACGGGAAGCGATACCGGTATAGACCCGGTATTCCTGGAGATCCGGTTCCGTGTTGGCCTGCCACCTTATTGTGGCAGAACCGGCAAAGACCGACGACGCAACCAGGCTCAGGAAAACTGCCAAAATGACCAGCAATAGGTGTTGTTTTTTCATGTTGTCCCTCCGTTATGCATGCTGTTCTCATTCTTAAGCAACCTCCATGCCATGGGCCAGGGCGGCGGCAGGGAAAGGAAACCACGCTGGAACTGAGAAAATTTTTCCAGATAACCAATTGGAATATAAGATAAAATCTTCGTCTCTGATGCCATCACGTGCACAACGGGAAAATTCCAATACCGGCGCGCTGTTTTGGAGAAATGAAAAAAGTACACAAAGCAGCAAACGCACCTGTTTCTCGTATTTTTTTGTGCACAGCATTCCAGGCATATTCCTCCGGGGGCAAGGATGCTCTTGTTCGGCATGGGGGTTTGTGTTAGACAGGTACCCCATGGAACAAAAAGAAAAAATGGACTTCATGAGGCTTTACGATGACTGCCGTCTCTGCCCGAGACAGTGCGGCGTGAACCGACGCGCAAGGGACGGGAAAAGAGGGTTGTGCGGGGAAGATGACAGGGTACGCGTCGCCTTCATCGGCGCCCATTTCGGGGAGGAACCGCCTATTACGGGAGTAAATGGCTCCGGGACAATCTTTTTTTCCGGCTGTTCCCTTCGCTGTACCTTTTGCCAGAACCGGCAGATTTCTCACGAATCCTTCGGGGACCTCATTGATCCGTCTTCCCTAAAATCGCAGGTGAAAGAAATGATCCGGTCGGAGGGAGTGCACAATATCAATTTCGTGACGCCGGACCACTTTTTTCCTCACGTGTTTGACCTGGTTTCTTCCCTGCGGGAGGCCAGGTATGACCTGCCCATGGTCTTCAATGTCTCCGGGTATCAGTCCAGGACGTCCCTCAAAATGGCTGAACCCTACGCAGACATCTACCTGCCCGACTTCAAGTATGCCGACAGGACACTCGCCGGCTCCCTCTCCCGGGCAAGAGACTACCCCGAAGTGGCCTTAGAGGCCCTCTTCGAAATGGTGCGGCAAAAAGGTTTCCTCGATAGCGGGAACAGCGACACCCTCATCGCCACACGGGGCGTTTTGGTCAGACATCTTATCCTGCCCGGGCATCCGGAAAACAGCATCAATGTTCTGACAACCCTTTTTGTTGAGTTCGGGCCTGATATCCCTCTCAGCCTCATGTCCCAGTATTACCCGGTTGGCGCATCCCTCCCAGACCCTCTGAACCGCCCTCTCAAAAAAGAGGAATTCAATTTTGTATACGCCCATGCCCGCGATTTGGGATTCCGCAACCTTTTTGTGCAGTTCCCCGGATCCCGGAGCGAGTGCCGGTTCTCCTCACCTTCTCCCTTTCTCCCCGACTTCCGGAAGGCGCAACCATTCGAAAAACCAACCCTGAGGAATATGCAATCCCCTGTTGACAGAAGAAAAAGAGTTTGTTAAAAAAATCACATTCTCAGCAAAAGGAGGAATTGACCTACATGGAAGCACTGACCCCATTTTATGAAGTCAATGAGGCCCTGGTCGCCATGGGTGCAGAGAAGCTGAATCTCTGCATGCAATGCGGCATGTGCGCCGGATCCTGTCCGTGGCGCATCGTGGATGGACCATTCAATATCCGCCGCCTCATCAGAATGGCCCAGCTCGGTGTTGAGGGGTATGAGTCGGCTGATATCCTGTACGGGTGTACCACCTGTAACAAGTGTGTCCTGCGGTGCCCGCGTGGCGTCACCATTATTGACATCGTCAAGGCCATGCGCGCAATGATAGCGGAAACAGGGGCGATTCCGGATGTCCTGCGGACCATGACCGGGAGTGTCCACAGCAAGGGAAATCCCTGGTCTGAGCCGCCTGAAAAGCGGACTGAATGGATGGAAGGCCTTGATGTTCCCGTCTTTGAGGAAAACACGGAGTACTTCCTGTTTGTTTGCTGTACCTCCGCCTATGATGTCAGGAGCAGGAACATCGCGAAGTCCATGGTGAAGGTTCTCAAGGCAGCGGGTGTTTCATTCGGGGTGATCGGCGAAGAAGAAAACTGCTGTGGTGAGTCAGTTCGGAAGATCGGGGATGAAGAGCTATTCATGAATACGGCGCAAAAAAACATTTCACTTTACAAGGGAAAAGGTGTTCAGAAAATTATCACCACCTCCCCCCACTGTTTTTACACGTTCACCAATGAATACCCGGAAATGGGTGGCGAGTTCGAGGTCATCCATTATACCCAGCTCCTGAAACAGCTCCTCGATGAGGAAAAGCTCAAGCTTACGGGAACGATCGATCAGAAAATCACCTATCACGACCCCTGTTACCTGGGCAGGCATAGCAACGTGTATGATGAACCCAGGGATGTTATTGCCGCCATAACCGGCGGCAATCTTGTCGAAATGGGACGAATCAAGGACGACAGCCTGTGCTGCGGCGGCGGTGGAGGAAGATTGTGGATGGAAACGAAACCCGAATGGCGCTTTTCAGACTTGAGAATCCACGAGGCCTGTGACACAGGGGCAACCATCCTGGCCACCGCATGTCCTTATTGCATCAACATGCTGGAAGACAGTAGAAAGACGACCAATAAGGAAGATGCCATTGAGATAAAGGACATATCCGAGCTGGTCGCGGACCTTGTATAGCCCCCTCTTCAAGAGCGCTCCCCCGTGCGGGCGGGGCGCTCTTCCATTTTTTTGGATGGTCTATGAACGTTGCCTACCTGGATTGTTTCTCTGGAATCAGCGGGGATATGTTCCTCGGAGCATTGGTGGATGTCGGTGTTCCCCTGGCTGAACTGAAACAACTCATCGGCCTGCTCCATATTGAGGGATGCAGCCTGGAGGCGCGCAGGGAGGCAAGAAACGGGATTTACGGCACGCGTATCCTGGTTGACATTGATCAATCCCGTCAGCGAGCCAGGAACTTTCGTGAAATCAGCGAGCTTCTTTCCCAGTCTGCCCTTCCGGAAAACGTGAAGGATAAGAGCTTGCAGGTCTTTTCTTCCCTGGCGGCGGTGGAGGCGAAAATCCACAACTCCTCGCCTGAAGCAGTCCATTTCCACGAAGTTGGAGCAGTGGATTCCATTGTGGATATCGTGGGAAGCGTACACGGGCTTCTCAGTCTTGGCATAGATGCACTCTACGCCTCCCGCTTGCCGCTCGGAAGCGGCTTTGCCCAAACCGCCCATGGTGCCATGCCCATTCCCGTACCGGCGACCATAGCGCTCCTGAAAGACGTCCCCGTATCCCAAACAGACATTCCTTATGAAATGGTGACCCCCACAGGGGCCGCGCTGGTAAAGACATTCGCGAAAACTTTCGGTCCCATGCCGCCAATGACCGTAGACAAGATGGGGTATGGCGTTGGGAGCAGGGAACTACCAGATCGGCCGAACCTTCTTCGCCTCCTCGTGGGGAAACAGGCGCGCAAAGGAAAAAGCGAAACCATCGTGGTTCTGGAAACGAATATAGACGACATGAGCCCTGAATGGGCAGGATATCTCATGGAGTGTCTCTTCGCGGCGGGCGCCCTTGACGTGAGTTTTTGCCCTATTCAGATGAAAAAGAACCGCCCCGGGGTGCAGGTACAGGTCATCGCCTCTCCCGATGCAAAGGAACGCCTGACCGGCCTCCTGTTTCAGGAATCCGGGACGCTTGGTGTTCGGTTTTTTTACACCCAGCGTCAAGTTCTTGAACGGGAAGAGGTGGAGATAGAAAGTCCCTGGGGAAACATTACGGTAAAAAAAATCATCCAGGCTGACCATACTCCGTACCTGGTCCCGGAATACGAATCCTGCCGGAAGATAGCACGCGCAAAAGGCCTTGCACTCAGGGAGATATACTCCTGGGTCATGGGGCTCAACGCTCAAAAAAAGAAATCTGCTCATCCTTCTTCCCCGGAGAAGCAAAGGCAACAGCACAGCGCAGGGACTCCCCAAACTTGAAGAAAAAAGAGAATTCTGCTATTTTAACAAAGAGGAAGCGTTTCAGAGAAAGCGATATCTCAGGCAAGGCCGCGTTTGTTCTCGCCACGTGGTTTGGTACAGGCCTCCTTCCACGTGCCCCCGGCACCTTCGGTACCATAGGAGCAGTGCCTCTTGCCCTGGCGCTGCAGCATTGCCCGCTCGCGTTCAGGATCCCTTTTTTCCTCGTTTTTCTGCTTGTGGCAATCTGGGCATCAGGAAGAGCTGAATCGCTCCTGGAAACGGATGATCCATCTCAGGTGGTTATCGATGAGGTGGCCGGCTTTCTGGCAGCTACCATCTTTCTTCAGGTTCCCTGGCAGGAAGTTGGCATCGCATTCTTCGTGTTCCGGTTCTTCGATATCTTCAAGCCCTTTCCCGTGGGCTTTCTGGACCGCAAGCTGCAGGGGGGAGTGGGGATTGTGATGGATGATATAGCGGCTGGATGCTATACCCTGGTTGTTCTTCTGTTCATGCATGTTTTTCTTGCTTGATGCGTTCTTCGCGACATCTTTCTTGCTCAATCAGGGACTGGAGAAAACGCTGGTGCAAGGCGAAATTATTACCATCGGAAATGAACTCACTTCCGGAATGACCCTGGATGTGAATGCATGGTACGCGGCGGGCAGGCTCACAGCCTCCGGCCTTCGGGTTACCCGGATCACCTCTGTGGGCGACGATTACCCCTCCGTGTCCCGGGCCCTCAAGAGCGCCATGGAAGCATCCCGTTTTGTCATCGTGACCGGAGGCCTTGGCTCCACAGAGGATGATCTTACCAATGAAATCGTTTCCAAGGCCTTGAACAGGCCCCTCTGCCTGGACAAGGAGATGTTTGCAATAATCAAGCGTCACGCGAGCATGCAGGGGACGGAAGTATGCAGTTCCCTTGAAAAAATGGCCTGGGTTCCGGACGGTTCAAGAATGTTGAGCCCTGAAGGAAGGGCCTGCGGTTTCTCACTCGTGGAAAATGAAGTGCGGCTCTATTTCCTTCCAGGTGTTCCGGAACAGATGCGCTACCTCATTGATCATGTTGTCATCCCCGAACTGCGGAAACTTTATAAAAAGCTCCCGGTGACCATATGCCGTACCCTGAAAGTGTATGGCTTGAATGAACCCCATATCGCGGAAATTTTCAGGGATCTGGAGAAAAAAACCGGGAAAGCTGTCTTGGGTTTTTACCCCCATTTTCCGGAAAACCATATCACCGTGAGCCTGACAGCGGGGGATGCGCGGGAAGCCGTCCAGGAGCTTGACCGGATAGAAAAGCAGATCAGGAACAAGCTCGGAACCGCTCTTTTCGCCACCGGAAACGACTCCATGGCCGAGGTTGTCGGGAAGCTCCTCGTGGCAAAACAACTTACCGTTTCGGTCGCCGAATCATGCACCGGCGGACTGATTGGACATCTCCTGACCGCCGTTCCCGGCAGTTCCCGGTATTTCCTCGGCGGAATTGTTTCCTATAGCAACGAGGCGAAAATGGAACTGCTGGGTGTCCGCGCCGGGACGTTGGAGGCAAAGGGCGCAGTGAGCAATGAAACGGTGCAAGAAATGGCGGAAGGTATTCGAAACAGGCTTCATTCAGACCTGGGAATAGCCGTCTCCGGTATCGCCGGCCCTGAAGGGGGAAGCAAGGAAAAACCGGTGGGCACGGTCCATGTAGCCCTGGCATCAGCTGAAGGAACCGTCTCACGGAAGTACCGGTTCTGGGGAAATCGTCAGGCTGTCAAGCTCAACAGCGCGACCATGGCCCTGGACTGGATGAGGAGGTATGCGAATGGAGATCCGCTCCTTCCTGGCATTTGATCTCCCGGAAGGGATGCGGGATGCGGTCTCCCGCGTCTCATCGGAATTGAAGCCTCTTCTCCCTCGTGCCAGGTGGGTCCGTGCCGAGAACATGCATCTGACTGTTGTTTTCCTTGGCCAGATCCCGGAATCTTCCATCGAAGAGATCAGGGGGGTTGCAAAAAGCGTCTGCGACCGGTATGGTGCTTTTGACATCGCACTCAAAGGTATTGGTGTCTTTTCCGGGATACACAACCCGCGGGTTCTCTGGATGGGTTTGCAGGCCGACCTGGAGCGGATGTCACACTTCAGGAACGCCCTGCAAAGGAAATTGAGGCCGTTCGGCGTACAGGAAGAGAAGCGCCCATTTCGTCCCCACTTGACCTTGTGCAGGTTCAAGAAAGGTGTCAGGGGTGGGGCCACGCTCGCGAAAATCCTTGATGCGTACAAGGATTTCTCCGGTCCTTTTTACACGCTGCAGGAACTCTTTTTGTTGAAGAGCGATTTGACTCCAAGGGGTTCAATCTATACCGAGCTCGCAGGGTGGCCTCTTTCAGGTGCCCGGTAGCGTTCACGGGTATCAAAAGATCTGGTGCAAGACATTATCGTTTTACACGGAGGGATCATCTATGGATAGAGAAAAAGCTGTTGATCAGGCCATATCACAGATCGAGCGTCAGTTCGGAAAAGGCTCTATTATGAAAATGGGGGACGGCAGGGTGCTGGACATCCCCGCTATTTCCACCGGGTCCCTCTCCCTTGACCTCGCAATGGGTATTGGAGGGGTCCCCCGGGGCAGGGTAGTGGAAATCTATGGTCCCGAGTCCTCTGGAAAAACCACCCTGGCCCTTCACATCGCCGCGGAGGCGCAGGCCACGGGAGGAATGGTGGCATTCATTGATGCTGAGCATGCCCTTGACCCGGGATACGCTCGCAAACTGGGTGTTGATGTGGACAGCCTGCTGGTGTCCCAGCCGGATACCGGTGAGCAGGCACTTGATATTGCTGAAATTCTGGTCAGAAGTGGTGGTATTGATGTGCTGGTTATCGACTCTGTCGCGGCGCTCGTGCCTCGAGCCGAGATCGAAGGAGAGATGGGTGACCAGCACGTGGGTCTGCAGGCCCGACTTATGTCCCAGGCCCTCCGGAAGCTGACCGCCACCATCAGTAAATCCATGACCTGCGTGATTTTTATCAATCAGATCAGGATCAAAATAGGGGTTATGTTCGGGAACCCGGAGACCACCACAGGGGGGAACGCGCTCAAGTTTTACGCGAGCCAGCGATTGGATATCAGGAGAATTGGTGCCATCAAAGAAGGAGATCAGGTCATAGGAAATCGGACACGGGTCAAGGTAGTAAAAAACAAGGTTGCTCCCCCGTTCAAACAGGCGGAGTTTGATATTATTTATGGTCATGGGATATCCAAGGAAGGAGATATCCTTGACTTGGGTGTCTCCCTCGGCCTTGTGGAAAAAAGTGGTGCATGGTATTCGTTCGGCGAAGACCGGATCGGCCAGGGGAGGGAGAATGTAAAGCGATTTCTCGCTGAAAATACGGAGGTGAGAGATCAGATCGCAAACCTTATTATGGAAAAGACGGGTCTCAAGAGAACCACAGAAACGCAGCCCGCTCCCGAATAGAAGACAATCAACAATGGTACAGGACGGCGCAGGTGAATAGACTGTATCTGTCTCCTTCCAACAGGAGAAAAGGACTCAAGGAAAAATCACAGGAAAGAACATGATGGATTTCAGACAAATACGGCAGGAATTTTTTGACTATTTCTTATCTCGCGGCCACAAACTCGTCCCCAGTTCCTCCCTGGTTCCCCGGGATGATCCGAGCCTGCTCTTTACCAATGCCGGCATGGTGCAATTCAAAGGCCTCTATCTTGGAGAAGAAAAACGCGATTATACCCGGGCGGTTACCTCCCAGAAATGTGTCCGTGCAGGGGGAAAACACAACGATCTCGAAAATGTCGGGTACACCGCCAGGCACCACACGTTTTTTGAGATGCTCGGAAATTTTTCTTTCGGTGATTACTTCAAGGAAGAGACCATTGAATGGGCATGGGATTTCCTTACCCGAAAATTCCGCCTCCCGGCTGAAAAACTTTACGTATCCGTGTATAAAAACGATGATGAGGCATACAAAATCTGGAATGAAAAAATCGGTGTTCCCCCGGACCGGATCGTCCGCCTGGGGGAAAAAGACAACTTCTGGACAATGGGTGACACCGGACCCTGTGGTCCCTGCTCGGAAATACTCATCGATCAGGGTCCCTCCATCGGCTGCGGAAGGCCTGAGTGCGCTCCCGGCTGTGATTGCGACCGATACCTTGAGATCTGGAACCTGGTGTTCACCCAGTTTGATCGCAGTGGGGATGGCGTGCTCTCTCCCCTTCCCAAGCCCAATATCGATACGGGCATGGGTCTTGAGAGGATAGCCGCCGTGGTTCAGGGCGTTACCTCCAACTATGAGACCGACCTCTTCAAAATGATCATCTCCAGGATCGAAGACCTCTGCGGAAAAGGCTACGGAGAAAACACGCGTCAGGACGTCTCTTTTCGCGTCATATCCGATCATGCCCGCGCAGCAGCCTTTTTGATCGGTGACGGGGTGATGCCGTCCAATGAAGGGCGCGGATATGTATTAAGAAGGATCATCCGCCGCGCCATCCGCTTCGGGCAACTTCTCGGGATGGAAGACCCTTTTCTTCACCGGATTTGTGAAAAAGTCATCGAGATCATGGGGCCTGATTATGCCGAACTCATCCAGTCAAAAAGCCTGATCGAGGGAGTGGTCCACAATGAAGAAAAGCGGTTTGCCGATACCCTTCATTATGGTCTCCGGGTTCTGAATGACGAGATTGAAAGCCTGCGGGCAAAGGGATTATCGAATATTTCGGGAGAGTTGGCCTTTAAGCTGTACGACACGTATGGTCTCTCCTTTGACATTGTGCAGGACGTGGCCAGGGAAGAGAGGCTGACCGTTGATGCAAAGGCCTTCGATAATGCCATGGCGCAGCGTCGTGCCCTTTCCCAGGAATCGTGGAAAGGAAGTGGTGAGGAAAAGATTCCCGAAGTATACAAGAAGCTTCTGGCGGACGAGGTGACGTCTCGGTTCCTGGGATACGAGTGTCTCCAATCAAAGGCCCGCATTATCGCACTCTTTGTCGACGGGAAGAAAGTCGAGAACGTGGAAGCCGGGGTTGAAGCGGAAATAGTGCTGGACCAGACTCCCTTTTACGGAGAAGCAGGCGGACAGGTTGGTGATACCGGCTGGATTGTTGACGGCGCGACCCGCTTCCGGGTGAAAGACACCCTGAAATTCGCGCAGGACTTGACCGTGCATGTGGGGACATTG
>JAFDGR010000202.1 GCA_019309145.1 Deltaproteobacteria bacterium
CTTCGCCTTGTGTCGGCGCGCCAATTTCCGGATCCGAGGGTATTCCTCATCCAGCCACTTCTGGACGGCTTCCGGCCGTTGCTGATAGGCCCTCCACACGGGCCGCTGCGGTGTAAAACCCAACTGGTTCAACAGACGGCAAACCGATGCCTTGCTCAGCCGAATCCCAAATTTTCGCCAAATCAACTCCCCGACCATCTTGGCTGTCCACAACGCAAAGGAAAACTTCAATTGCAAAGGATTCTTCATCGTAACCGTCTGGTAAACCCACCGGACCTCCTTGGGGCCCAGCTTGGGCCGACGGCCACCGCGCTTCTTCGCATCCAAAGCATCCCAGCCGCCCTGCCGATAGCGGGCCAGCCATCCGTAGACGGTCACGCGGTTCACGCCAAATACTTTGGCAACCGTCTCCGGGCTTTGCCCCGATTGAACACTCTGCACCGCCCGCTTGCGGAACTCCGTCAATGTCTTGTGGTCAAGTCGTCTCGCATCATTTTTCATGCCCCCATCATACACGAAAGAGATCATAATGCCAATACTATTATGAGACAGTTAATAAAATCAAAGACCCATTTCCTCTGCAACAATCCTTCTGTGGTTTGCGCTTCCGCCATACATCAGTTGAAGTGATTTGGCTTGCTTATAGAAAAAATGAAGGTCATATTCCTCGGTGAACCCCATGGCACCGTGTACTTGAAGCGCAATGGCTGTCGCCCTCTGAAAGGCGTCCCCGCACCAGGCTTTCGCGATGGAAACATCTGCCCCGCAAGGCAAGTTATTGCTGACTTTCCATGCTGCCTGATAGGCAATGTACTTCGATGTTTCCACATCGATTGCTATATCCGAACAGTAATTCTGAATCGTCTGAAAACTCCCGATCGGCCGGCCGAATTGCTCCCTCTCTTTCACAAACTGAACGGTCATATCCAGCACCTTCTGCAGACCTCCTGTCATCTCTACGCATCTAGCCGCCACTATTTTCGGCCAAATCCTCTCAATGGTCTGCCATCCCTTACCAGGTTTGCCGATAAGGTCCCCTTTGCTAACCCTTACCCTCTTGAAATCGACCTTATAGTATTTTTCTATGGAAAAGGTTGGAATGGGTGTGCAATCCACCATGTTATCCTTCATGTTCACCAAAAATACAGATATCCCATTGTCATGCAGACTCTCGTCCCTGGCACAGCAAATGATATAGTCACTCGCTCCGGCAAAGGGTACAAAAAGCTTTGTCCCATCTATTATGTAGCCTTCAGAATCTTTCCCTGCCTTGGTCTGCACACTCTCCTTCGACCATTCCCCCCCCCATTCGCCTGCCCCCAGTGTAATGATCGCCTCACCGCTCCCAATGGAGGGCAACAGCCGGGTCTTTTTCGCCCGTTCACCATCTTCCGATAAAATAGTTCCGCCCGCGACAACAGTGGGCAAAAAGGGACTCGGAAACAGGGCCCGGCCCATCTCCTCGATTATTGGGCACAGATCCATAAAGGCGCCTCCCAAGCCCCCGTACGCCTCATCAATCATCAAGCCCATAAATCCCAGCTCTGCGAGCTTTTCCCAGAGATCGGGCGAATAACCGCCCTTTTCTTTCAGGATCTCTCTCACCTTTGTGATCGGGCATTCATTGGCAAAGAATTTCCGCGCCGTGTCTTTAAACATTTCCTGATCTTCTGTAAAAGCGAAATCCACGACAGTATTCCCTCCTAATTCTTGCGCACGGCTCAACGCTCCTTGAAATCCAGCCCCAGGCCTCTTGTTGCGATGACCGTCTTGAGTATTTCTACAGTACCGCCCTGTATTGTGTAAGAAGGGCTCCACAGGTAGGACTCCGCTGCATCCCCTTTGAAGGGCGTACCTTCAAAACCCGGCATCACGTGGCCGAACTCACCGAGTATCTCAGTGGCCATATTTCCAAGTCTCTGCTCATATAGGGTACAAAAGGTTTTGCTTACTGCCGCCTCGTAGTTGGGAATCCTCCCCTGATCAATAACCCAGGCAACATGATAAACCAACAACCTCCCGACCTGAAATTCGATTTCAAGCTGAGCCAGCCTATCCCTCACAAGAGAATCCGATGACAACGGGCTGTTCCTGACGTGGGCCTTGAGGTTCTCAAACAAAGGGTAATTCTGCATCAAACGCTCAATGCCGGCCCTTTCATAATCGACTTGCGCAAGCATCTGATAAAACCCCTTGTTCTTCTTTCCCACGAGGTATTTTTTATGGACCTTAACATCGTCGAAGTAGACCTCGTTAAAGGAATGCACACCTATCATATTGTAAAGTGGGCGTACCTCCACGCCTGGCGCGCGTATGTCGACGATGAATTCACTCAAATTCCTGTATTTGGGACCTTCCGGATCGGTCACGGCCAACAGCCAGACGTAATCTGCATTGTGGGCGTGGGTAGTCCAGGTCTTTTGTCCGTTTATTATATAGTAGTCGCCTTCCTCCCGTGCGGATGTCTTTACCGCAGCCACATCGGATCCTGCCCCCGGTTCACTCATCCCCAGACAAAAGGAGATCTCCGCATTAATGATCTTTGCAAGGAATTCAGACTTCTGTTCTTCTGTTCCGAAATGCATCAGGCTTGGTCCTATCTGCCTTTCGCCAAAGAAGTGATACATAAGGGGAGCCTGATAGCGCATCAATTCCTCCATTAAAATCGTCCTGTCGATATAAGAACGATCAGCGCCGCCATACTCTTTTGGCCAGGTCAGACCCAGCCAACCCTTGGAAGCCAGTTTACGTGAAAATTCAGGGGAGGAGGTTTCGATAAAATAGTTGCTCCTTACCTCGAGGGCGCCCTTTTCCGATTCTTCCTCCAGAAATTCCCGAACATCTCGGCGAAATCGATGCTGCTCTTCAGTAAAAGAGAAATCCATCGTCAATCTCCTTTAATCCATCTCGATCAGTACGCTTGCCGAGTCGATGATCATCTTCCCTTCTTGGTTTTCGACTGAAAGTGAGCACTCGACATAATTCCCTCCGTCCGCCTGGTACTTCTTGGTCACCACCCCGCTGCAGGTTATCGAATCGTCGATAAATATAAGGTTTTGAAAGCGGAACGAAAATTTCCGGATCTCTCCTGCATCGCCGATCCAGTCCGTAACCATCTTTGCAAGATAAGCGCTGTACATGGCCCCATCCGGGAAGGGCGCTGGAAACCCCATGGATTCCACGAATTTGTAGTCATAATGAATGCGGGCGAAGTCCCACGTCGCGGCCTGATATACCACGTTCACCAGACAGTTTATCTCCTTGGAAAACCCGGGGATCTCATCCCCGACATTGATTTCACCATACCTCACTTTAGTCCCCGCCATCTTTCTTCCTCTTGTTCATGATCATTTGCATGAAAGACGAACCCTAACCACTCGCCTTGCTTGTATACAGGAATGTCTCCCTGTTAACAGCCAGGATATCTCCCTTCTGGTTTCTGTAAACGTACTCATTTACCCAGACGATCAGAGGAGACTTCTTCCCTTTGCGCTTCGATATCGATTTAACAGTCCGGGTAAAGCCGATGATGTCTGTCGGTCGGATGCGTTGAAAAAACTCATATTCATTGCCTCCCCTTATGAGCAAATCAAAGGGGGGGGGCAATTGTTCCACGTGTCCGCTGATGATTCCGTCCTCCTCCAGGGGCCTGTAAAAATCATGGTTATTTTCAAATATAAAGGTATATGGCGCGACGATGCCGCCGTACCTGCTTTTGGAAGCGTACCCTTCATCCAGATAGAGGGGATTTCTGTCGTCCACGGCAATCGCATATTTCTTGATCGCAACAGCTCCGACGGGATCTTTTCCCAGATAAGTAACCGTTTTTCCTTCCAGCTTCTTTACCTCTGCAAAAACGGCTTCAACGTCGTTCATTCGAAAGGCCTCCTAAATCAAAATCATCAAAAAAGATGACACTCGAGTACTATCCTTGGTTTTTCACCACCATGGCCACACCCTGGCCGCCGCCCAGACACATGGTTGCCAGGCCTGTCTTTTTCCCGGTGCGGCGCATCTCATAAATCAGCTTGGTCAGGATGACGCCCCCGGTGGCGCTGATGGGATGGCCCAGTGCGATAGCTCCGCCGTTGACATTGACCTTTTCCATATCCAGGGCCAGTTCACGGATACAGGCCAGGCTCTGGGCTGCGAAAGCCTCGTTCAGTTCAACAATATCGATATCATCGGGGGCCAGGCCGGTCTTCTCCAGAACTTTCCGAGTGGCATAGATTGGTCCGATACCCATCAGAGAAGGCTCTACACCCACGGAGGCATAGCCCACTATTTCAACCATGGGTTTCAGACCCAGTTCAGAGACCTTTGCACCGGAGGCTACCACCACGGCCGCTGCACCGTCATTCATTCCACTGGAACTGCCTGCCGTGACCGTGCCCCCCTCGCTTTTGAATACAGGCTTGAGCTTACCCAGCATTTCCAGCGTCGTCTCAGGTCTGGGGTGCTCGTCTCTGGTAAACATAACCGGATCGCCCTTACGTTGCGGCACCGGTACGGGGACTATCTGTTCGTCGAAAAGACCCTGCTCCAATGCCCTGGCCGCCCGCCGCTGGCTTTCCAGGGCAAAGGCGTCCTGGTCCTCGCGGCTGATACTGTACCGCTCGGCCACATTTTCGGCAGTTTCACCCATTGTATTGCCGCTGATGGGATCAAACAAAACCAACTGATCCATTAATTGGGCATGTCCCAAACGACTGCCCCACCGGGCCTGGGGCTGGAGGTAGGCGGCATTGGACATATGCTCCACGCCACCGGCCACCAACAAATCAGAATCACCCGCTTTGACGGCCTGGGCCGCCAGGAACACGGTCTTCAGAGAACCTCCGCATGCCTTTGCCACGGTATACTGAGGGACATGGATTGGAATACCGGCATCCAGGGCAGCAGGCCGGGCCATGTTGGGTGGAAGGACTCCTGTGCGGTATTGCTGTGAAAAGATCACCTCTTCTATCTGGTCGGGACTCACTTGGGCCCTGTTCATGGCCTCCCCTATGACCAGAGAGGCCAAAGAACGGTCCGTCACGCTTTTCAAAGTACCGCCGAAACGTCCCACCGGGGTTCGGGCTGCGCTGATAATGAATGATCCTGTCATGATCGAACTCCTGCTATAGATTTGATTATGTATTAAAACCACGGATATTGTTTATCTTCGACATGCACTGCCCCGTTTCACTGTACCTATGGTTCATAAGCCCACAAAACGACATTTTCAAAGCTCCTTGGATACCGGCACGTCGAAAAGCGCCTTGCCGCATCATCACAATTGCAAACATTGATTCGCCTATCATCTGCTCTAGAACCATCGCTCTAGAGCGATTGACCTACAGATTATCATAGGTTCTCATACTTGTCAACACCTGCCGAGAGAATTTTCAATAATCCTGACAAGCCCGGGATAAACATTAAATTACGAATAGTTAACACAACACGAACCCTGAAAACTCGGAACTATAATCCGTCGACATGAAAAGATGGCCATGGATTCATACATGGCCGCGTCCCAGGAGAACGACCTGGCGAATTAGAGGGAAAGTCTCCCAAGACATGAATAAGTCCCAGGCCGTGTGCGAAACTTTCAGAACACAGAGACCCTCGCGTTGTAGGTGCAGAAATGGAGGCAACCCCCTTCCAGACCGATCCGCGTTGTGAAAGCGCCCGGCCCGCATCGTGAGCCATTGATTTTTGCTTATTATTGTGACAATCTCAGAGATATGAAACCGTAAGGTGCCTATAATTATTGGACATTCGGCCATTCTGGCATGTCAACAGCACTATAGAGACAATCACGCGATGAAAAAAAAGAGTTCCGGACAGATACCCTCCATAGACTTCGATCTCCGGCAACTGGAGATCTTCCGGAAGGTGGTGGAACTGGAGAGTTTTTCAAAGGCCGCCGAAGCGGTCTCCCTGGCACAGGCGTCCGTGAGCGAGCGAATAGCCACACTGGAGAACATGGTGGGAACAAGGCTCCTGGATCGTCTGGGAAGGCAGGTGGTGCCCACAAGGGCCGGGGAGCTCCTCTACAAGCACGCGCTACTGCTTCTAGACCGAAGTTCCTGAAGAAATTACCGCCAAAACCCAGGTAACATATTGATATATTGGCAAATATACGGAGTTTGATTGTGAATTATGTGCCCATGTAACAGGTGTTTTTTGCTTGACAAATGTTGCATAGATGTGTATTATGCGTGGCCATGTACATAGAAACCGTCCCCAATCGTAATTCACCCCCATGTACCTTGCTCAGAGAATCCTATCGCGAGGGGGGAAAGGTTAAAAAACGCACCATTGCCAATCTGTCC
>JAFDGR010000203.1 GCA_019309145.1 Deltaproteobacteria bacterium
TCCTGGTCCCGATCATGCCGCCGAGGGCAAGAGGGGTGTTTCCTATGATATGTCCGATAATGATCACGAAGAAGCCCGACAAAAACCCGAGCGGAACCAGGAGCCCCCCGGCCCAGATCTCCGCGAGGGAAACGGCCGCTCCGGCCCAGAGAAGAAAAAAGTCCATCCCGTTCAGGTTACGATCCTCTTTTCCAATAGGTTCAATTCCGCTGTTTTTTTCCATCAGGATCCTCCGTTTCCAGGGTCTTTATAGTATGATGGATCTGTGCAGGGATGGGATCCGTTTTGAACCGTTTGGGAAGGGAAAGGGCTGGTGCGATCAGGGTATAGCCTGTTACGCCATGCATCAAAAAAGCCGCTTCCTCAACACGAAAGCGGCCCATGACAAACATTGAACGTGAATGGTGGAAAACCACTCCACAATTTCACCGCTTCCCTCCGCTGGTATTACCCAGTTCAGGTTCTAAGGGTTGCCGGGCATATCCGGCTCTCAGAAAGACCACCCCTAGCGATTTGATATTTCTATAATGGCTCCTTGTTCGATAAATGTCAAGAAATCTTTGCCCCGGAACCCTCCTCTTCTGCCGGGCTCAGGCGAAACATCACGGCTTCTTGATCGTGATAGATTTCTTCGCAAGGAGCTTGCTCCCCTTGCCCATGATATAGCGGACCTCGTAAGTGCCTGGATCAGCCGGTGCTTGTACCTTAAGGGGATTGCCCTCAGTGACATATTCGTATTTGATATAGCTGCCCGGGGGCTGGTCGGACCGCGCAATAGTAATGTAGTCATCATCATATCCCGGTCCCTCCCATTTGACCGTGATTTTGGTGGCCACCTTGGCGGAAGCAGGTGCCTCGACCTTGGCGGTAACTCCCTTGATGGTGATGCTTGTTTTGGCAAGGAGTTTGTTGCCCTTGTCCATGATATAGCGAACTTCATAGGTGCCGGGGTCAGCCGGTGCCTGTACCTTGAGGGGATTGCCCTCGCTTACATAGTTGTATTCCACATAACCACCCGGTGACTGATCGGGCCTCGAGATACAGATGTAGTCATCGTCATATCCCGGTCCTTCCCATTTGACCTGGATTTTAGAGGCCACCTTGGCGGAAGCAGGTGCCTCGAGCTTGGCGGTGACTCCCTTGATGGTAATGCCTGTTTTGGCAAGGAGCTTGCTTCCCTTGCCCATGATATAGCGAACTTCATAGGTGCCGGGATCAGCCGGTGCCTGTACCTCGAGCGGATTGCCCTCACTGACATAGTTATATTTAATATAGCTGCCCGGGGGTTGGTTCGACCGCGCAATGGTAATGTAGTCATCATCATATCCAGGTCCTTTCCATTTGACCTGGATTTTAGAGGCCACCTTGGCGGAAGCAGGGGCCTCGACCTTGGCGGTGACCGGGATGATTTTGATGTCTGCCCGTCCGATAACCTGGCGGCTGTGCGCGTGCACATAACGCAGTTCATAGGCCCCCGGGTTGCCCGGGGCGATCATGCGGACCGTATTCCCGTTCTCGATGAATACGTAATCCACATACTCAAGGTCCCTGGAGCCTTTCTTGGCGATGGCAATGAAATCTCTGCGGCTGCCGGGCCCCTTCCATACCACCTTGAAGGCGGCGCCTGCGGGAACGGTTGCCGGACCCTTCAATGTGGCTTTTCCCGGTTTCTCTTTTACGGGCGGGGGTGGTGCCTGGACCTTCTTGATGGTTGTAAACAGGGCATTGCGCAACGCGGCGGCATTGCCTGCGGCCAGGAAAAGCCCTCCGGTCTTGTCTGCGAGGCACCGCAGGCGACGTTGCTCCTGTTTGGAGAGGTCAAAACCAATGACGTGCACGGTAAAGTCCACACCGCTCATGGTCAGCTTTTCAGCCAGTTCACAAGGGTTGCCCCCACAGGTCTCCAGGCCGTCACTCACCAGGACAACAGTGGCGCGTTGTGAGTTGTAGTGCAGCTTTTCTGCAGCCTGCCTGACGGCAGCGGTCAGCGGGGTCTTGCCTTTCGGGCTGATGGCATTGATCCTGGCCTTCATTTTGGATGGGTCGAGTCTGCCGACCGGCACGAGCAACTCGATGTCGTGGCAGTCCCCTTTTCGCCGGTGACCGTATGCCATCAGGCCGGCGCGCAAATCAGAGGGCAGGTGGTCGATGAGGTCATTCATGACCTCTTTCGCAATCTGGATCTTTGGTTTTCCGCTGATCTGCCCCCACATGGAACCGGAGGCATCCAAGATAAAGATGACGTTGGACAGGGGCGTTTTCACTGGGGTGGCCAGGCACGAAGCAGCCGGGAAGAGGAGCAGAATAAAAAGGACAATCATGAAGTTTCTTGCGTGTTTGATTTCCATAGTCACCCTCGTTTCGAAGTAGTGTCCATCCAGGAATCGCGAACTCATGGAAGGAAGTGAAGTGTTTGGAAAACTGGCCTTTCGGAAAAGGACTATAGTGAAAACGGCCGTTCTCGTCAAGTCATCGGGAATGGAGGATCCTATGCGCAACAGGGCGTTGCGGTTGAACAATCTGAACTGATTTGAAGGAAAGGGGTGGAATAGTGCTCAACCCGGGTTAATGTTTCCAGCCCTCGCGGATGATTATCTTTTCCTGTCCACGTGTGAAGGGCGGCGAGGCCATGATTTGAATGATTCTAAACAGCCAGCTGTCCAGCCGTGTTCCAGGTTGCCATTGATGCTGCCTGCTGAGTGCGCGTTCACATGCGGCTTGAACCAGATCATCCGCGTCCTCCTTGTTCGAAGTCAGAGAAAGAGCGAATCTGCGCAGTCTTGGTAATAATGCCACTATTTGGTCGTGATATTCGTTGGAATGCATTGGTATCCTTACTGCCTGCGGACCTGAGTCGCCGTAGTTGCTTTTTTGGGAGCCCATGCGTTCCCATGCCGTTTCCCGCAGTCGGTTCTCCGTTTACTCCTGAAAAGCGTGGTACTTCTCACCGTTGCAGCGCATCCAGTTATGGATAAGTCCCCAGCCGAAAAGGTCATCCTTCCCGGGGGTGCCGAGGTCGGTGGAATGTTCGCGTATCAGGCGAATCAGTGTGTTTGTACTCTCTGCTCTCCCTTCCCGGACCGCCAGTTGAGCCACCAGCGCGGTGCAGAAGGCCGAAGCATAGGAAGTGCCATCTCTCCACTGTCCGCGGCCATCAGTACTTGGGAGCCAGATGTGGACACCGGGAGCGGCAAAAGTGATATATTTTCCCCTGTTTGCCCAGCGGTAGAGTCGGAAGGACCGGTCTATAGCGGTGACGGCAATGACGTTATGGTAAGCGGCAGGATAAACAGGTGGTGCGAAGGGGCCGGCGTTTCCCGCCGCTGCAACCAAGAAAATATGTCGAGCCAATGTGCGTTGTACTGTTGTTTTGAGCAGTTTGTTATCCGGCCCGGTGAGGCTCAGGTTAATGACCTGCACTCTCACGGAAATAAGCCAGTTCAAGGCCTTGGCGATTGCAACTGCGGTCGTGTGAAGCCTGGTCTTTTGGGCAATGGAAAAAACGTTCGCAGCATACAACTTCGCGTTTGGCATCAGGCCTGGAAAAGCACTGCCGGATTTCCCCACCAAAATGGTGGCGATATCCGTTCCATGGTCAGCCGGAGACGTTTCTGCTGCACCGGTAAAAGATCGGATCAAAATCTGTTGTCGTTCAAGGGCGGATATATTGGCTGCAATACCTGTATCCACCATCCCTATCCTGGCTGCGGATCCACAGGCAGTCGCTTCAAGGGGCCACCCGATCATGGCTTTCGGGTAAAATCGCACTTTCTTTCTTCCGGCCGTGTCTGCAAGGCCATAATAGTGGTTCAGGTCGAATTGGGCCTTGCCTCCCGTCTCAGTCAACCTGGTACAAATGTCCTTCGCTTTCACCTTTTTGGGGACTCGTAGACGCGTGACAACGAGTCCAAGGTTTTTCAGCACTATCTTTTGTTCAACAGCCAATCCTGCATTCGCGGCTCTTTCCAATACTGTTAGGATCCATGTTGATCCCTCCTGAGACCGCGCACCAGGCCGGAATACTCAAGGCGCTTATCGCAAATACAAGAAAAAAGATTTGGCTCATTTTTTTCATTTCGTTTCTCCTTTTTATGGTGATTTTGATTAACTTCCGGATGCATCCTGTTGTATAGAAAACGAATGGGAGCCGGATTTATTCCATCCTGATGAAAAAAATTGGTCGCTGGCCCTCAAATTCCCTCCTCGGAGAGCCCCGCCAGAGAAGCGAGGCTACGCCGAGGCAGATATCAGGAAGATCCTGGGAGGCAATTTTCTGCGCCTGTTCGAAGAGGTGTGGAAAATGGAGAGATCCATGTTAGAGTGAAGCAACGGGATTGTTGAAGCTGCACGGCATGAGGGCGGCGCACTTGCCGCACACGTGGGTGGTATCCGGGAGATCGGAAAAATAATCCAGGGTGGCGAGGTTGTCCTTGAGCCATTCCCAGCAGGTGCGGCGCTCAAAACCCCTTTCGCTCAACGCATCCAAAGGGCATGCTTCGATGCATTTTTGGCACTCTTGTCCTGCCTTCGCGAGACATGCCTCTTCAGTATCGATGAGCGGATTATCTCCCAGCTCGGCTTCTGTGACGAGGCTTCCCAATCTCCCGGCGCACCCTTCAGGGGTAATCAGCAGGTGATGGACTCCGAACCGTCCCAGGTTTGCCAGGTGGCCAAGGTGCTTGTGAGACCAGCGGGCCATTAATTTCACTTCATCAAAGTTGTGGGTTGCGGGCGTCAGCCCTGATTGAAAACCATGTGCTTCCAGCAGGTCACCCAGGGCCGCCCCGAGGCGATTGATGAGGTCGTTTGTCTGCACGTACGAGAGGCCCCAGTTGCGAGAGGGCCTGTCTCCGTCCTTGTTGCCTCTCACCAGATCTTTCTTGAACGGGAGAAAGAAAACGATTACCGATTTTGCCGTGGCGAGCAGGTCGTGGGGATGGAGGTGGTCGGGTGAAGCGATCTCGGGCAATTGGGAAAAACGTTCATCAACAGGAGCTGTGGCCAGGAGAGGCGTCCGCCACCAGCCATCCGTCCCCAGCCTGGAAGGCTCCTCCCGCACGTATTGTTCAGCAAATTCCCGCAGTGTTTCCACCGTCACACCGGTCATCTTGATTCCCCGCGCTATTTCTGAAAGAAATGTGAACCTAGCAATATCCCCTTACGCGGAAGGTGTCAAGATGTACAATCAAAAGAGGTATATCCCGGGTGCGTTTTTGAATTTTATCTGGTACTGCTGTATAAATATCTCCAGATTTATCAAGAAAATTCAACAAAGGCTCATGGAATTGATTGCAGTAGTGAATCCAATCATCGGGCCCAACCAGGGGAAAATGGAGGATGCCATGCGGGTGCTCACTGAAAAAAAAGACTTGGTAACGACGATTATTATAAACCGGCCGGAAGTTCGTAATGCAGTGGATCGGCAGACGGCCCAGGAGCTTGCTGACGCCTTCCGTGCTTTTGAGAAAGATGAGGGAGCAAGGGTGTCTGTTTTGACAGGTACTGGCGCCTGTTTCTGTGCAGGGGCTGACCTGAAGGCGATCGCCAACGGCATGGGCAACCGTGTAGAAGAACAAGGTGATGGGCCGATGGGCCCCACACGTATGTTCCTGTCCAAGCCTGTCATCGCTGCTGTGGCGGGATATGCAGTCGCAGGTGGCCTTGAGCTTGCGCTCTGGTGCGATCTTCGGATTGTGGAGCCGGATACGATATTCGGCGTTTTCTGCAGACGGTGGGGCGTTCCGCTTCTTGACGGCGGTACGGTTCGTCTACCGCGGCTGATCGGGTTATCCAATGCGCTGGACATGATTCTCACAGGGCGGCCTGTGCATGCCGAAGAGGCCCTGAGCATGGGGCTGGCAAACAGGGTGGTCGCCCAGGGAACGGCACGGCAGGAAGCGGAGGCTCTGGCAGAAAAAATCGCACACTTCCCCTGGCGCTGCGTCATGAGCGACCGGAGATCAACCTACGAACAGGCCGGGCTGCCTTTAGAAGAGGCACTGCAAAACGAATTCGCGCTTGGGCTCGCCACAATCGAGAGCGGGGAAACCACTGCGGGGGCGAAAATGTTTGACAAAGGGAAGGGGAGGCATGGCTCGTTTCAATAGCACCCTGTGCTAAGGGCCTGTTAACCCGTTCCTGCTTCAGTTCCCCGTGGAGCATGAGAGGTACCCATAAATGTGTTCTCCGCTGGAGATGAAATGAAAGGCTTTCTACTGCCTTTGGGATTCCACTTCCCGCAAGGCAAGGTCCTGGTATGCGTGAAACAGCCTGGCGCAG
>JAFDGR010000204.1 GCA_019309145.1 Deltaproteobacteria bacterium
CAGCTCCACGGCTGTCCTGTAATCATCTATCCTTGCCATTTCTTATCCTTCATCCTAAAATACAGAATAAGCATTCATGGGTTCAAAGGTTCAGTGGTTCAAGGTTACAATACATTTTTCTTGTCCACTGAGAGCGGACTCTGGAAACAATCTTATTTCAGTGATACCAATTTTTCAACCCAAACCTTTCGTGGACCGGAATTGTGGATGGTTTGCCAAGGCAGGCACCCATGGCGC
This sequence comes from Deltaproteobacteria bacterium, assembly GCA_019309145.1. Classification (GTDB taxonomy): domain Bacteria; phylum Desulfobacterota; class DSM-4660; order Desulfatiglandales; family Desulfatiglandaceae; genus B46-G9. The sequence continues at coordinate 238 of JAFDGR010000204.1, forward strand.
GCAGGAAAAAAAGGAAAAAGGGCAGCAACGCAAAGGCCAAACCCCGAACGGGTGTTTTCAACCCCGCCCTGAGCATGCGCGTCAATCTGTCTGATGAGCCCGCTCCACGCCCGCCGGATCACAGCCGGGACCTGATGCCGGCAGATCCCGGCCTGGACGAAGATCAAAGGCTTTTCCAGGAGGCCATGGCTGATGTTGATCCTCTCGGTGATAAACCGAATCGCTTTGTCACGCTCCCGAATACAGATACAAGACCGGCACACCCCGCCCCTGATGACGAACTGGAAACGCTCGCGCGATTGACCGAACTGGTGACCGGATCCGCCGAACTCGATATCACGTTTTCTGATGAATATATTGAAGGCGGTGTGCAGGGCCTTGACCCGAAATTTATGCGACGTTTGAAGCAGGGAGAGTTTCCCCTCCAGAATTACCTGGACCTTCATGGACTCACCAAGCAAGAAGCGCAGGAAAAAGTGCACAACTTTCTCCTGGAAAGCTACCGCGCGGGACTCAGATGCGTGCTCGTGGTCCACGGCAGGGGCCACAACTCTGAAAATCACATACCCATCCTCAAAGAACGTTTGCCCCATTGGCTCACCCGCGGTCCGGCGAGGAAGATAGTCCTTGCTTTTTCAACTGCCAGACCCTACGATGGCGGTACTGGTGCCCTCTATATCCTTCTCCGAAAGAGAAAAGGGGCCTTCTGATTCGCTCCGGCGGAGATGCAGAAAAAAGGAGGATAGCGTCTCATGAAACTGGGGATTGTGGGACTTCCCCAATGCGGTAAAAAGACCATTTTCAACGCCCTGACCGGCGCCAGGGGCTCAAAGAGCGATGACTCCCCTGCCCGGAAGGATACGAAAATGGCCACAGTGATGGTCTTTGACGAGCGTGTCGAATTCCTGTCAAACATCTACCACCCCAAAAAAACCACCTTCGCCCGGGTGGAATACCTCCTGCCTTCTGAAATCCACGGCACCCCTGCTGATAAGTCCCGTGCGGGCCTGTGGAACCAGGTCCGCCCCTGCGATGCGCTGCTGCTCGTTCTAAGAAATTTCTCATCGCCTGGTGGGGCTCAGCCGAACCCGGAGAAAGATTACTGGGACCTGGAAGAAGAGATGATCCTTGCAGACCTTGTGGTTGCTGAAAACCGAATCGAGCGGCTTGAACGTGACCGGAAAAGAGGCAAGAAGGAGCAGACCGAAGAGTATGATCTCCTCATATCCTGCAAAAAAATATTGGAAGAGGGGGAGCCTATCCGCAGCGATGAAAAACTGGCTTCCCACCCCCTCCTGAAAGGATTTACTTTTCTTTCCGGCAAGCCCGCCCTTGTGATCCTGAACAATGAAGATGAAGATGAGGCATTGCCGGCCTGGCACAGAAGACCGGACGGCGTCGATCTCATGGTGGTTCGAGGACGCCTGGAACAGGATATTGCCTCCCTGTCACCGGATGAAGCCGAGGAATTCATCGAGGCATATCACGTGACTGAATCCGCCCTGGACCGGATTATCAGGCGTTCCTATGCGCTCCTCAACCGTATTTCTTTCTTCACCGTGGGTCCTGATGAAGTCAGGGCCTGGCCGATTCCTGCCGGGACTTCTGCGCTGGATGCGGCAGGTTCCGTCCATAGTGACATCCAAAAAGGCTTCATTCGGGCCGAGGTTGTTTCCTTTGAGGATTTGAAAAAATACGGTGGCTTTCAAGAGGCCAAGAAGGCCGGCCAGGTGCGATTGGAAGGGAAGGAGTACATTATCCAGGATGGTGATATTGCGCACTTCAGATTCAATGCGTAAAGTCAGTATGTTACACCCTGTGAGGCTCTTATGGAAAAAAGAAGGATAGGAATTATCGGAGCAGGTGGGTACGGAGGCTGTGGCGCCATCGAACTGCTTTACGCCCATCCCCATGTTGAGATCGCGGTACTCCTGGACAAGCAGGACACAGGTCGTCCCATCAGTGACCTCTACCCCCACCTCAAGGGTTTTTGTGACCTGCCCTTAATGGACCCGGCAGATCCTGCTGTTCCAGATGATCTTGATGCTGTTTTTTTTGCCACCCCGGATGGGGTCGGCCAGCAGGAGGCCGGCCGCTGGCTGGAAAAGGGAGCAAAGATCGTCGATTATAGTGGTGATTTTCGGTTCAATGATCCCGTTTCCTACGAGGCGTACGCAGCCCGGATAGGACGGCGGCAAGCACATGCATCACCGGAGCTCTTGCCTCTTTCAGTATACGGCCTTGCAGAACTCCATCGAAGAGAAATCCGGAAAACCAGCCTGGTGGGGAATCCCGGCTGCTTTGCCGTGAGTTGCATTCTCGGACTTGCCCCTGTCGTGAAAACGGGTCTTATTGAAAACCAGTCCATTATCTGCGATGCCAAGACCGGTGTTTCCGGCGCCGGGAAAAAACCCTCACCCGGGTTTCATTATCCCGCACGGTATGACAACATGAACGCTTACAAGATCTCAGGCCATCAGCATGTGTTTGAAGTGGAAAGGGAACTCGGCCTCCTGGCAGGGGAACAGGTGGTGCTGACGTTTACTCCCCATGTGGTCCCCCTGTGCAGGGGCATCCTCACGACCATCTATGCGCAGCTCAAATCCGAAAACGACTTCGCCAAGGTTCTGGATACGTACCGTTCTTTCTACCGGGAAGATGTCTTTGTCCGGGTCTTCGGCCCGGAAGTCCCCCAGGGCACTGCAAACGTGAGGGGAAGCAATTTCTGCAATCTCTCCGTGAACATGGACGAGCGGACAGGAAAACTGGTGGTGGTCAGTCATATTGACAATCTTGTCAAGGGGCAGGCAGGAAGTGCTGTTCAAAATATGAACATCATGTTCAATCTGGAGGAAAGTGCAGGGCTCCTGAAACCCGGCCTTTTCCCTTAATACAAACGAAGGTGCTGGTTTTGGTGGGTACAATCTACCCGTGAACCTTGACCCTGTATTTACCTGATACAGACTTTCCGGACCTGGATCAGGTCCGTCAGCCCGAGACATACCTTTCGAATACCATCCTGCATAAGGGTGGTCATGCCGTCCTTAATGGCCTGGGGCCTGAGTTCCTCCATCCTCGCGCGGCTCTGGATCAGATCCTTCATTTCATCATTCACGACCAGAAGCTCATGGATGCCCGTCCTGCCGCGATACCCCGTGTTTCCGCATTTGGGACATCCATTGGCCCGGTACAGAAAAAAATCGTCGTTGTACTTGAAGCCCAGGGCATCGAAATTTCCCTCGTAAGCACGCGCAAGGGCATCAAATTCCTTTTGAGAGGGATGGTATTTTTCCTTGCAATCCGGACACAGGGTCCTGACCAACCGCTGCGCCAGCACACCCAGGAGTGCATCGGCAAAGTTGAACGGATCCATGCCCATGTCCAGGAGACGGGTGATCGTCTCCGGTGCGCTGTTGGTATGGAGCGTGCTCAGGACAAGGTGTCCGGTGAGTGATGCCTCGATGCCGGTGGAAACCGTTTCATGGTCCCTCATCTCACCCACCATGATCACGTCAGGATCCGCCCGCAGGAACGCCCGCATGGCGGTCGCAAAATCAAAACCGATCTTTGGCATCACCTGGACCTGTCGAAGGCCATCCTGGGTGATCTCCACCGGATCCTCGGCCGTCCAGATCTTGGTCTCCGGCTTGTTGATATAGGCCAGGGCCGCATGCAGTGTGGTTGTTTTTCCGCTCCCCGTAGGACCCACCACCAGGACAATGCCATACGGCTTCGTGATAATATCAATAAAGGTCTGGTAGTTCCTCTCGCTCATGCCCATCTTATCCAAGGGTATGGGTTCTCCCGTGGCCAGAAGCCGCATAACCACGTCCTCATTTTGTCCTGCCGTCGGGATGGTCGCCACGCGAAGTTCAATATCGAGCGGTGCGAATCGCCTGAATTTAATCTTCCCGTCCTGGGGAAGACGTTTCTCGGCGATGTCCAGGTCAGACATGATCTTGATCCTGGAAACCATGGCTTTTTTGTAGGTGAAGGGAATGGTTTGATAGATCTGGCATGCTCCGTCAATCCTGAAACGGATTACGGCATTTGTCTTTCCCTGGCGTGGTTCAATATGAATGTCGGAAGCGCCCCGGTTGTACGCATCAACAATCATCTTGTTCACGAGCTGGACAATGGCGCTGTCTTCCTCGCTGACCCCTTCCAGATCCTCGTCGTAATATTCTTCTGATCCTTCGAGTTGACCGAGGATGTCTTCAATGCTTCCCGAGCCACTGAGCATTTCCGTCCGGTCCACGTCAAAAAAGAGATCAATCATCTTGAAGATGTCTTCCCTGAGCGAGACACAATACTCGAATTTTCTTCCGGGAATAATCCGTTTGACCGCGTCCCTCGCGGGCAGATAGTTCGGGTCTTCCATGGCCACGACAACATGATGATCTGATTCCTCAACAGGGACAAAAACATTGCTCTTCAAGTAGCTTACCCTGAGCCCCTTCAAGAGGGTTCCCGGTATGACCATCCGTTCATCGTAGGGAATAAAGCGCGTCTTGTAAAAGCTGGACAGTGATTTGCCAACGTCCTCCTTGGACACATGAAAATCACTCATGAGGACCGATTCAACGGACTTCTTTGTCTTCCTGGCCCTCGACATCGCCTCAGTCAAATCCTTGCCGCTGATGATGTTATTGGTGATCAGGTAGTCAAAGCGGGTGGTTTTTGTTTTCTGGACCGCTCTCTGATTGTTGAAGAATGCGATACCAAGGACTCTTGCAATATCGAGTGCAGAGGAACAATCTTCGTCCGTAAACGCCGCACCGGTTTTCTTGTTGATCAGTTGGATGACCCCAAGGAGATATTTGTTATACATGATGGGAGCTGCCAGGATTTGTGTTGTCCGATACCCGGTCTTCACGTCCCAGCTCTTGTCAAAGCCAAGCTGGGGGTGGATGCCTGCGAGCTCTTGATCATCATAGGCATTGTGCACGTTAACCACTTTTCCGGTAGCCGCGCAATGGCCGGCAACACTCCCATTTGCAATGGGAACACGAATCTCATTGGTTTCGCTTCCTGTTTTGAAGCGGGAGACAATCTGCTTTCGGATACCATCGACCACATAGATGGTGATCCTATCCGCATCAAAAAGGCCCAGGATTTCATCCTGGAGATTCATGAGGATGTCGTTCGTGTCTTTTGCGGAATGGATTTTATTGGTAATTGAGTTGAGCTTTTTCTGAAATTGAAGCTGATGCTCGAGTACCCTCTCTGTCGGTTCCGAACGATTCATCTTTCCAAGAAATGTTGCCATGGTTCAACGCATTCTCTCTGTCTTTGTAGGCCCACCATGAGCATATTTGTACTCGAAATGGGCACAAAATAGTTCACCCGCGATCGGTCCGTCAGGCTTTTCCGGATCAGGGATATCCCGGGGGGAACACGTGTATGCTCGCCATTGGCTTCTGCAAAGATCGTTCCATCCCGGTCCGAGATCAGGCAAGCACTTGCCTTCCCCTTAGAGAAATGCAGTTTTTTGACATTTCCAGGGGCGCATGACCAGCTATTCTTGAAAAAATATGGAGAATATGCAACAAGTTTATGATCTGGTCAATGAAATCGTCATTGCGACCATGGGTGCTGAGGGAATCCAAGGATTTTTTCCGGTGCAACCCCCAGTGTTCTCATTCATATTCGTCATTTTTTTGACAACAAGAGCAATGGATTTTTTTCTCATCAGCGAATCGAACCCGCTCATTTTAGCCTCCGCATCCCCCCGGCGGAAGGACCTGCTCCGGCAGGTGGGATTGCCCTTCCTGGCAATCCACAGCCGCATAAATGAAGAAGGGATCTCCGGGGACCCCATGGAGGCCGCGTGTGTCCTGGCAGGAAAAAAGGCCGTTTCTGTTGGTGATACCGGGGCCAAGGGCTGGACCTTGGGGGCTGATACGATGGTTGCAATTGATCACGCCATCTTCGGGAAACCCAAAGACAAGGGAGATGCCAGGCGAATGTTGACCATTTTGAGCGGCAGAGAACATCGCGTTGTTACCGGCATTTCTCTTCTCAACCCGGGAGGTATTGAA
>JAFDGR010000205.1 GCA_019309145.1 Deltaproteobacteria bacterium
ACGGATAGGTTCCGCTGCACCCCAGAGGAGCTGGTCCCCTACAGAAAAGGCGGCAAGGTATTGGGGTCCGAGCAGCATTTTCCTGAGCCTTCCGATCGGCACGGTAAGGGTGCCGTACACGGCTGCCGGGGTGAGATGGGCAAGGGTTTCATCCTTGTCATTGGGAATTACTCGCACCCACTCATTGCTCCCCGCAAGCATCTCTGAAATCTCATCCAAGGGCAGGTCTCTCTCAAGTTTGATAGTGAATCCCTGGCTGTGGCATCGCATGGCTCCCACGCGCACACAGAGGCCGTCAACGGGAATAGGAGGATCAGCCTGCAGGATCTTGTTGGTTTCTACCGCGCCTTTCCATTCCTCACGGGTTTGGCCTGAATCCATGGGCGAATCAATCCACGGGATGAGACTCCCCGCGAGGGGTGCGCCAAAATGTTCAACCGGGAAATCAGACTCCCTCATTTTTTCCGTTGCAACTTTATCGACCGCAATTGCCGTCGAGGCGGGATCTTCCATGAGTCCCCGGGTTATATCCCCTATGGCTGCCATTTGGGCAATCAACTCCTTCATGTTTTTTGCCCCCGCTCCTGAGGCGGCCTGGTAGGTCATGGTAGATATCCACTCGATGTGTCCCGCTTTGAAAAGACCCGACAGGGCCATCAGCATGAGGCTTACAGTGCAATTGCCACCCACATAGGTCTTGACACCGGATGACAGGGCCTCGTCTATCACGCCCCTGTTCACGGGATCAAGGACAATGATGCTGTCATCATCCAGCCTGAGCGTCGAGGCTGAATCAATCCAGTATCCTCTCCACCCGCCTTTCCGGAGCTCCGGGTATACTTTTTTCGTATACGCGCCGCCCTGGCAGCTCACAACCACATCCAGGCCGCGCAGGAAATCCAGATTGTAGGCATCCTGGAGAGGAGGGATATCCATCCCCACGTCAGGGCCCTGACCTCCCACGTTGGAAGTGGTGTAAAAAGCAGGCTCGAATCCGACAAAATCCTCTTCTTCTTTCATGCGGTCCAGGAGAACGGACCCTACCATTCCTCGCCAGCCCACAAAACCAACTCGTACCATCTAATCCTCCACAAGCAATTCATCCCGGTGACGGAATGAGAATTCGTCCAAAAACAACATGCTGGACAAGATCTGCAGAATTTATAAAATTATTAGTCTCTCGCATTGCGGGAACCAAATACTCCAGCCGCTTCGCGGAGAAGAACGGATGAGATAGCACCAGTTCTCCATTGTGTATTATTGCGGCGTTATATTGAATACGATCTCTCTCAGGAGCTCTCCTTCGGGACCCAGAATATCCACGTGCCATTCTCCGATCTGGGAATGAAGAATCCGCTTCGAGCTGTAGGTGCGCCAGTTGGGAGATTTGACCGCGAGCGGGACCCGTGCCATTTCATGGTCCTCATAATACCAGACGTGGGTAATGGTGATGGGGCCCTGCGCGCCAACGATCCTGCTGAAGCAGTAGATTCTCTCAGCTTCCACCGGGAATTGGTCATTTTCCCCGACACAGGAAAGATCCACCACGTCAAGGCACACGGAAGCCTCGGACACGGTAACCGGTGTGTTTTCCTGGGAGAACGCGGCACTTGAAAAGCCGAAACCCAGGGCAACTGCACTGATAATGACCAGAAGGAACGATTGAAAGCGAGTCATAATTTTTTCTCCTCATATGGATTTTTTGCGATATTTAAGCATACAGGAAATCTTTTCGCAAGAGGGAAGAGATTTTTTTTGTGTCCATGATTCAAGGAGAAATGGAGTTGATATCTTTTCCATTTTCTGCCATAGAATACAGGGATACTGTCAACGTATCTCTAAAGAAGCTTCGAGTTTCAAAGGTGTGGAATTTATGAAAGACAAAATACTGACATTCGAACAAGGACCCATACGGCCGCCGAATGAGGCAAGAAGCCTGCTGTTGCGGATCACCAGGAATTGTCCCTGGAATCAGTGCCTTTTTTGCCCGGTGTATAAAAAACGGAAATTTTCCCTGAGAACTGTGGATGAGATCAAACAGGATATCGAGGCGGCACGGAATATCGCCGATGATATCAAGGCGCTTTCCTGGAAATTGGGGAGCCGGGGGGTTGTCAATGATCAAGTCATCAGTGCTGTTTTCGGGAGTTCCCGGTACAGTGAAAGCTATCGCAGTGTCGCGGTGTGGCTTTATTATGGCACGGGGTCCTGTTTCCTGCAGGATGCTGATAACCTGATTATGAAAACGGCTGATCTTGTGGAAGTATTGCGTTTTCTCAGGGAAAAATTTCCCGAGATTACCAGGGTTACCACCTATACCCGATCAAGAACCGCTCTTCGGAAAAGTGTGGAAGCACTCCGGGAAATCCGTGAGGCAGGTCTTGACCGGGTCCATGTAGGTCTGGAAACCGGGTACGATCCCTTGCTGAAATTGATGAAGAAGGGGGTGTCCGCGGCCCAGCATGTGGAAGCGGGAAAAAAGATGGTCGCCGCGGGGCTCGAACTTTCAGAGTATGTCATGCCTGGACTCGGTGGACAGGAAATGTGGAAAGAGCATGCGGTTGAGAGCGCGAAGGTTTTAAACCAGATCAACCCGCATTTCATTCGACTGAGAAGCCTGCGGGTCCCCCAGAGAGTACCCCTGTACCAGAAACTGGTGGAAGGGAGCTTTACCATGCAGACAGATGACATGCTGGCGGAGGAAATCCGGGTTTTCATAGAGACTCTCGACGGCATAACCAGTACCGTGACGAGCGATCACATCATGAATCTCCTGGAAGAGGTTTCGGGCAAGTTGCCGGAAGACAAGGAGAAAATGCTCGAGGTGATCAAGGAGTACCAGGCGCTCGCGGATGATGAACGGCTGATCTACCGGATGGGGAGGCGTGGCGGCGCGTATCGATCCACCCGCGATCTGAAGCAGGATCCCACAACCTATGAAAAGCTCAAAAACCTGGTCGCGAATATAAAGGCGGAAGAAGGCCAGGATGGGGTAGAAAAATTTATTTCTGAAATGGTAGACCGGTATGTGTAATGAAGGCAAAAGGCTTAAGGCGTGAGGCGTAGGGCGGTAGGCTCAGGGCGTAAGGCATTGGGCTGAAGGTACAAGGTAGAAGGTGAATGAGCTATTACCCGATTTTTTTGAACTTGAGTTACAAGAAAGCCCTGGTGGTTGGAGGAGGCCTGGTTGCGCAGCGAAAAGTGGAAACACTGCTTGAACACGGCGCCTCAACCTCTGTCGTCTCCCAGAAGCTGACAGTAAGGCTCAAGGAATTAGCAGAAGAAAAAAAAATCCAGTATCTTGGCCCCGAATTCAGTGAAGAATATCTCGATGACATGTTCCTGGTGATCGCGGCCACCGATGACCAAGAGCTGAACCACCGGGTGAGCCTGTGTGCGCAGGAGCGGGGCCTCTTGGTCAATGCGGTTGACCAGCCTGAAGATTGTAATTTCATCGTCCCTTCCATCGTGCGCAGGGGAGATCTCCAGGTGGCCATATCCACTTCTGGAAAGAGTCCCGCCCTGGCCAGAAAGCTCAGGCAGGAATTGGAGGTTCAATTCGGGGAAGAGTACGAAAAGCTCCTTTCTCTCGGTTCTGTCCCGGGGCCTGCCCCAGGATGAGAACAAGCGGATATTCAAAAGCATCGTTGATTCGGATATCCTGAAAGCCATAGCAAAAAAAGACCGTGAAAGGATAGAAAAGATTCTGAAAAGCGCGCTTGGAAATCAATTTGATCAGGGTCCCATCCTGGAACAGGCCCTGGGAAGCGAGGGGATGTAATGCACTCTCCATGGTTTTTTCTGGCCCTGGTTTTTGATCTCCTCGCAACAGGGGGATACATCGTCTACCTGGTAAACCAGGAGAAATGGGTGAGCAGGACTTCCTGTTTGCTGCTCTTTGTTGGTTTCATTTTCCATACCATATTTCTCTGCCGGCAGTATGTTCTTCTGGGGACCGCCCCGGTTCTTGATCTCAAGTCCGCCTTTTCATTTTTTTCCTGGTGCATTATCCTTGTTTTTCTGATTTTTCACCTGAAATTCAAGATCATGGTGCTGGGCTCCTTCGTTGCCCCGTTCGCGGCCTTTTTAATGATTATCTCATCAGTCATGCCCTGGACCACAGGACCGGTAAAGCCTATTTTCAAGAGTATATGGCTCACGGTCCATGTCAGCACCATTTTTCTGGGAAACGGTCTTTTTGCTATTACGTTTGTGGCCGCTGTCATGTACCTGATACAGGAACACCAGATAAAGCGGAAACGCCTCGGTTCCTTTTACAGCAGGCTCCCATCCCTCGCCACCCTGGACTCTATCAATCATTACGCGCTTCTATGCGGGTTTCCTTTCCTGACCCTCGGCATGATTACCGGTTCCATCTATGCGCAGATCGCGCTGGGTTCCTATTGGCAATGGGATCCAAAGGAGGTATGGTCGCTGGTGACGTGGCTCTTTTACGCGGCCCTCCTGCACGAGAGGTTAACCGTTGGATGGAGGGGAAGAAGGGCGGCCCTTCTGTCCATCCTCTGCTTTTGTATTTTACTTTTTACCTTTGTCGGGGCGAGCCTGTGGGTAAAAGGGTATCATAGCTTCTCCACGCTGGGAACGGGCGGTGCATGAAGGCGCAGATCGTTAACATCGGCATGAATCATGAGACAGCTCCGGTCGAGTTGCGTGAATGCATTGCGGCCGATCCCGAGAGTACCAGGAGGGTCCTCGGTGCCCTCCGGGATCTTTCCTGTGTCAGGGAAGGACTGTTCCTCTCCACGTGCAACAGGATAGAGGTCCTGTTCACCAGCGACAAGGTAGCTGAAGCAAAAAAGGAAATTCTCAAGCTCATGTCCGGACTGGGCGGAACCCGGATCGAAACCCTTGCAGGGTGCTTTTATTCTCTGGAAGGTCTTGACGCAGTGAGACATATATTCAGGGTGGCCAGCAGCCTCGATTCCATGGTGGTGGGAGAGCCCCAGATCCTCGGGCAGATTAAGGAGGCATACCAGCGAGCAACCCAGCAAAAGACGTCGGGGGTGATTGTGAACAGGCTCATGCACCGGGCGTTTCACGTGGCAAAACGGGTGCGAACCGAAACAGGCATCTGTGCGTCAGCCGTATCCATAAGCTATGCCGCTGTTGAGCTGGCAAAGAAGATCTTTCGTTCCCTTGAAGAGAAACAGGTCCTCCTGATCGGTGCCGGTGAAATGGCCGAGCTTGCAGCCCGGCACCTCGTCAACAACGGGATCTCTTCCATGATCGTGGCAAACAGGACCTTCGAGAGAGCCGTGGTAGTGGCCGGGCGCTTTCATGCAAAGCCGGTCTCCTTCGATGAAATCGGTCGTGAGCTTTTCGAAGTGGATATCGTCATCTGTTCAACCGCTTCACCTGAACATGTTATTACCTTTGAACAAGTCAAAAAATCACTGCGCAAGAGACGCAGCAGGCCGCTCTTCTTTATTGATATAGCCGTCCCGCGGGATGTGGAACCACGAGTAAACAACCTGGCAAACGTCTACGTGTACGATATTGATGACCTGAAAGGAGTTATTGCCCTGAACGTTGAGCAACGGAAACGGGAAGCCATCAGGGCGGAACGTATCGTCCAGGAAGAAGTCCTCAAGTTTGGACAATGGCTCAATACGCTGTCGGTGGTCCCCACGATCGTGGCGCTTCAGGAAAAGGCCGATGCTATTATCCAGGCGGAATTAAAGAAAAGCAATAGCCTCCTGGAACACCTGAATGCCCGTCAGAAAGAAGCGGTGGAAGTACTGGCCCGATCCATTGCCGAGAAAGTTCTGAACGACCCCATCCTGTTCCTGAAGGGGAGGGCGGAAAGGGCTGCCGCGGACACCTACCTTGATGTTGCCAGGAGACTCTTTAACCTTGACCGGAATCATGGAGTAAAATATGGACCTGAATCGGATGATCAATAAAATAAAGAAACTGCCGACCTACCCGCAGGCCGGTATGATCGCCAGCCACCTGGGTATCGTAAGAGGGCATTCGTTAAACGGGAAAACCGTTAAGGGCATGGAAGTTTCATTTGACCATGATACGATTGAAAGTATAATAAGGGATATAAAAAAGTTAAATGGTATTATTGAAGTGTTAGTTGATATTCAGGAAGGTCCATTGGAGGTTGGGGACGAAGTCATGGCGGTTGCCGTGGCCGGTGATACACGAGCACATGTGTTTCCCGCCCTCGTCGAAGCAGTGGACCGTATGAAATCCGAAGCAACGAAAAAAAAGGAGCTCTTCTAACCAGCCCACGGGCTAAACGGGCCAGCCGGCTCACCTAATGGAGTCATCTATGGGAATGGTAGACGTCACATAAAAGCCGGTGGTGCGGCGTCAGGCGATCGCGTCAGGAAGGATCATGCTCGCCCCTTCAACCGTGGAGGAAATCCGTGCGGGCCGAATAAAAAAGGGTGATCCCCTGCAGGTAGCCGAAATAGCCGCCATGAACGCCGCGAAACAGACGCATCTGTTGATTCCCCATTGCCACCAAATCCCCCTGGATACCGTGCAGGTTTCTTTTCAGATTGAAGGGGATGCTGTTGTAGCGCGATGCCAGGTCAAATGCCGGGCTCGAACAGGGGTGGAAATGGAAGCGCTGGTGGGTGTTTCTCTTGCGCTGAATACCATATGGGATATGGTGAAGTATCTTGAAAAAGATGAAAAGGGGCAGTATCCTGGCACGAAAATAACGGAGATACAGGTCGAAATGAAGGAAAAAATGGCAGCTCCTGACGCCATTGGAAAGGAAAGAGAATCATGAAACGAACATTGTGTCTGGTTGGAATGATGGTGTTTTTCGTTCTCTGTGCCACCAGCAGTTGGGCGGAAAAGGCGTATGTAACAGATCGGTTCAAGGTGACGTTTCGTTCAGGCCCAAGCCTTGAAAACAAGGTCATCCGCATGCTTCCCTCCGGGCAGGAACTGGAAGTCCTGGACACTGAGGGAGACTGGAGTCATGTTCGCGTCATCGGAGCGGGGGATGAAGATGTTGACGGATGGATATTGAGCCGATTCCTTATTGAAAGGCTTCCCTGGGAGAAAAAGGCCAAAATGCTGGAGGCCCGGAATCAGGAATTGGAGGCCAAGCTGGCCATGATCGATGAAAAGCGAAAGGCGACCTCGACCGAGAACCAGCAGCTCTCCGGTGAATTGAGAAAGACGCAGGCCTCTTTGCAGGACCTGAAGAAAAAATATGAGAACCTGAAGAAAGGAGCTTCCCGTTACCTTGCCCTGAAAAATCAATACACCACGATGAAGTCCACGCTTGAAAGGAACCAAAAAAAACTGGCCGCCCTGACCAGTGAAAATGACAAGCTGCGCTCATCTGAACGAAGGAGATGGTTTATAACCGGCGCTTTGGTATTGCTTTGCGGCTGGATTATCGGTCTTGTGATGGGCAGAACAAGGCGGCGGCGCAGATCCATTTATGACTAACTTCATTTCTCCTTCCTGTGAAATCATCACCATCGGAACCGAGCTTCTCCTCGGGCAGATCGTTGATACCAATACCGCCTACCTTGCCCAGGAACTTGGACAGTCGGGAATCTCGGTCCGCTTTCGGACCTCGGTCGGTGATCACCTGGATGAAATCATGGAGGTCATTCGGAACGGGATCCACCGCTGCGATATGGTGGTGACAACCGGGGGCCTCGGACCCACGGGAGACGACCTGACAAGAGAAGCAGTTGCCGGGGTCGCTGGGGTGAAACTCGCCTTCAGCCGGGAACTCATGGACCAGATCGAGGGGATGTTTCAAAAGTACGGCTATCAAATGCCTGAAAACAACCGCAAACAGGCTTATGTGCCGGAAGGGAGCAGGCCGGTTCCAAACCCCGTCGGGACCGCGCCCGCGTTCATTACCGACATCGACGGAAGGCCGGTCATCTCCCTGCCCGGCGTGCCAAGGGAACTCAAGTACCTGATGAAGCACGCTATAATCCCATGGCTTCGTGAGCGGTACCACCTGATCCACAACCTTCTTTCCTACCGGGTCCTCAAGGTCGTGGGGCTGGGAGAAAGCGCGGTCGACCGGATCATGGGGGACCTGATGGAACCGGGGAAAAATCCTGAGGTCGGCCTCCTGGCTTCACCGGGAGAGATAAAGATCCGGATTGCGGCCACGGCCGCGGACAAGGCCGAGGCTGACCGGTTGATAGAACCGGTGGTAAGCGAATTGCGCAGGCGCCTGGGGAATAAAATCCTGGGCGAGGCCGATGACACCCTTGAGAGCGTGATCCACCAATTGCTCGAAAAACACCACCTGAGCGTGTCTCTTCTTGAAACGTTTACCGGCGGGGCCGCCACCCGGAAACTGCATGGGCTTCCTGGAAAGAATGTGCGGCAGGGCCTGGTTTCCGACAATCCTGCTGATCTTACCCGCTTGCTGGGATCATTCTCCGATGCCCTGGATAAAGAGAGCACGTTGCGCGTTGCTGCTCGTTATAGGAATGAGGCCCAAACAGAAATGAGCATTGTTATTCTCGGCTTTCCGCAACAAACCGGCCGCCACTTCTCCGTGGAGGCGCATGCGGCGGCCGTTGGTGAAGGGATTGAGAAGTATTTTTCATGGAAGATGAGTGGTGATCTCTCCATGCTCCAGAAACGAGGCGGGATCATCGGGCTGAATACCCTTCGCCTGGCGCTCCTGGAAAAAGAAAAATGATTTTTCCTTGTGCCTTCCGCCTACAGCCGAAGGCTGCGTCACACAAGGCCGTGTTCGCTCAGGGGCCTGTTTTCCAGTATCCTTTCCGGATGAAAGATGGAAAGGTCCAAGGTGGGTGTGCTTCCAGTAATGAGCTCAGCCAGATACCTGCCGACCGCCGGGCCCTGTTGGAGCCCGTGGCCTGAGAAGCCGTTGGCCAGGTAAAAGCCTCTGAGTTCGGGCCATTCCCCGAGTATGGCATTCCCATCCAGGGTGTTTTCCGCGTACAGTCCGGCCCAACCTCTGACCAGTTTCAAAGTGTCAAACGCGGGAACAAATTCGGCAAGCTCCGGCCAGAGGATTTCCATGAACCGTTTATCGTCCCAGGAAAAATTGTAGCCCACCGGATCCTCCTCCATGGACTTGCCCAACAGTATGAGGCCTCCTGTTTCTGTCCTGAAATACAGCCCGGAAGGCAGGATCGTTAACGGCAGCGCGGATGCGGGCTTGACAGCGGTATCTAACGCGAATACCTGGCGCTTTACCGGGTACACCGGGAGTTCAATTCCGGCTGTTCCCGCTACTTCCCTTGCCCAGGCACCGGTACAGTTCATTACTATCCCGGAGGCAAGAACTCCGCCTGATACAAGCTTGGCGCCAATTACTTTCCCCTGACCGGTGAGCACTTCCGCTACCTCATCGTGGATGAACTCGGCACCCTGTGCCCTGGCTTTTGCCCGGTATCCCATGAGCACGCTGTAGGCGTCGAAATGTCCATCCTTGGGACCGAAAGTGCCACCGATGAGGCCTTGTGGTTCATACAGTGGAAACTGTCCCCTGATTTTATCCGGGGACCACCATTCCACATCACACCCCAGTTCTCTTTGCAGGGAAAACGCCTCCTCGGCGGATTTTCGGATGTTTTCGTTCACCAGGAAAAGATTTCCTTCGCGGCGGTACGAAATGGATGGTTTATGGTCATCAAAGGCCATTTCCTCTTCGAATCGTTCCAGGACATCCAGCGCATAAAGAGAAATCAGGATATTCTCCCTGAGGCTGAACTGGATTCGTGCATTGGCCATGGAGAGGGTTGTGGATGCCTTTGTATAGGAGGGATCTCGTTCGATCACCGCGACCTTCAGGGATCTGTCGGCCTTTGTGAGGTA
>JAFDGR010000025.1 GCA_019309145.1 Deltaproteobacteria bacterium
CTTGAACAGTGCCGGCCACTGCTCAGCCACAAATTGGACATCGGGCCTTTTGGCCTTCAACACCTTCTCGAATGACTTGACCGCATCTTTTCCATACGCATAGTTGGGCGCGATGGTAGCCCATCGTTTTGCCGGGTTCTTCGCGGCCTGCTCCGCCAGCATGGCCGCCTGCATATAGGTTGATGGCCGAAGTCGAAAAGTGTAGCGATTCCCTTTTGCCCATACCACTGCATCAGAAAGTGGTTCGGCCGCCAAATAGAACACCTTATTCCGCTTGGCAAAATCCGTTACCGCAAGCCCGACATGTGAGAAAAAGGAGCCCATGAGCAATACCACGTTGTCTTTTCTAACTAACTCCTCTGCAATCCTGACTGCATTGCCGGGTTTTCCTGCGTCGTCCCTGGAAACCACTTCCAGTTGTTTCCCATTCACGCCGCCCGATTTGTTGACCTCCTCAAGGGCGAGTTTCCAGCCATTCCGGTAGGGAAACGTGAAGTTGGTGAGCTTGCTGTAAGTATTTATTTCACCCAACTTGATGGTGCCACCCGCAAATACGGCAGGCGCATTGAACAGCAATGCGAAAAAGGCAACCGCGACCGCGACGAAGAAGATTTTTCTGGTTTCCATTTCTTCCCTCCTTTTTGGTTTGCAGTTTCTCTCAATGGAAGAGGCACTTCCCGGATAGCAACAGTTGTCCGGTTTCACCTCCCCGTGCTCCCATGAGTATTTTCCGCTGACCTCCTTTCTCTTTCAGAACCCTTTCGGTTGTGACCACTTTCCCGATTTCCATGAATATTCACCATATTGTCTATTGTCTATTGTCTACGATTTAACAGTGCATTTTGTAGCACGCACGCGATTTCCCGTCAAGCCCTTTTCTCTTTCCCCTCAACATCTTTTATTTTCACGAGACAAAATTTCTTAGAGCCATCATAAACGTGGATTGAGCGATTTGCTTTGCCCGAAACACCGATTTTGGACAAGAGTGATATTGCTTTTCAAGGAAATCGCGATGCTTAGGACAAAAAATAGAGGATATGGCTCCGTCCTCTGCAGGGGGGAATACAACATGGAAAACTGGTGACCGGGTCAAACGATCCGTGCGGAAGGCTTGAGCCCATTTACCCAAAATGCACAGATGCCAGAGAGGTTTTTGGCGTGGAGACCCTTTTCTCCTACCCGCCTTCAGGCAACCGGACCACCAGCACGGGCTTGTCACACCGCCGCAGGACCCTCTTGGATGTGCTCCCGAGCACTGCCCCGCTCAGGATCCCCCGGCCCCGGGAGCCCATGACCACAAGGTCACAATTTGATTGTTCCCTTTCCGCCAAAATCACATCGACAGGATGCCCTATCTTCACCAGGATGTCATCGACAATAAAGGGACATGCGGGCAGTTCTTCGCTCACTTCGTCGCAGAAATTCTGGAGACGGGACTTGATGGTCTGAATCACTGATTCCTGCTTCTCCTTGCGCATTTTCTCCCAGCGATCCTTGCCGACAATGTCAGTGACCATGTTGAGGGCAACCGGAGACGGCTCTTCCAGCACGTGCAGGATGGTCACGCCGGCACCGTAATGATTCGCGATACTTGCCGCATAGCTGAAGGCGTATCGAGCATTTTTTGAGAGGTCAGTGGGATAGAGAATTTTCTTGATTTCCGGAACCATAATCACCTCCTGTGATTGGAGAGTATTGGTTATTTTCTCTTTCAGCGCTTCTTTTGTCAACTCATTTGGACGGTCCTAAAAGTGGACCTGCTGCTATTCCTCGCCGCTCCCCGCCAGCGTCAGGAGTTCCTGCCAGCGCCGGTCAACCTCGGCCTGAACAGCCCGCACCATTTCTTCCTCCATCTGCCGGAACCGGCCCTGCGCCAGCAGATAGTCCTCAACCGGTATCTTTTTTTCAGGGATGACATTCACCGTATACGTTCCCTCCTCGATTTCGTAAATAGGAAAAATACACGACTGGGTTGCCATGCGGGTGACGGTAATGGACTTCGCAGAATCGATCCTCCATCCCGGAGGACAGGGGGAAAGGAGATGAATGAACCTGGTCCCGTGAATGGTTTTCGCCTTTTCAAATTTCCGGATAAGATCGTCGGGATAGGCCACTGAAGCCGAGGCTATATAGGGAACCCCATGGGCGAGCATGATCTTCTCCATGTCTTTCTTTGGCTCTTTCTTGACCGCGCCGGCCGGGGTTGTAGTTGTCCACGCGCCGGGAGGGGTCGCGCTGGACCGCTGGATTCCCGTATTCATGTATGCCTCGTTATCGTAACACACATACAGGATGTCGTCGTTCCGCTCCGCGGCCCCGGAAAGGGACTGCAGCCCGATGTCATAGGTGCCCCCGTCCCCGGCCCAGGCCATGACCGTGATATCAGTCTCTTCCCGCATGTCCATGGCCGCTTTCACCCCGGAGGCAGCCACCGCTGCCGTCTCAAACGGCACGTGTATCACCGGGACCCGGAGGCTTGAATAGGGATAGGCGCCGATGATGATGCTCCAGCAACACGCTGGAATCACAATAATGGTTTTCTCTCCCAGGCCTTTCAGGGCCAGTTTCATGGAAAGAGACGCGCCGCATCCCTGGCAGGAAAGCATCCCCGGCTGGACCAACTCTTCGTCCACCATCTTTTCCCGCGGAATATTAAATGTCTTCTGCATAACTCACTCCTCCTCTTTGAGACCCCAGAAAAGAGGCGTGTCCACCGGGTCATCCGTAGCCAGCACATGGTCAATGATCCCGTTCACGTCCTTGGGCGTTACATCTCTCCCGCCCAGGCCCGCAATAACCGAATAGACACCAGGCCGCTTTTCCAGCGGAAAGAGGGCACTTTTCACCTCACTCACAAACACGCCTCCAAGGCCTGCGCTCATGTTTCGATCAATTACCGCTACCCGTGACGCATGCCCGAGTGCCTCACGCCACCGCTCAAAGGGCATGGGGCGAAACAGCCTGAGTTTCATCAACCCCACCTTTTTTCCTGCTTTCCACGCCTCGTCCACCGCGATCCGGCTTACTGAGGTGATCGTCCCCGCGGTCACGAGGATCAATTCGGCGCCATCTGTTCGATAGGTCTCACACACATCGTATTGCCTGCCGAAGGCCTCTTCAAATTCCCGGCAAATCCTTGGGTAGATGTTCAGCACCTCCATGCTGTCCCGGTGTATGACATACCGTTCCTCGTAGAAATAGTCAGGACCGATCATGCCCCCAAACATCCTTGGATCGCGCACGTCGAGCCGGAACCTGGGTTCAAAAGGCGGCAGGTACGCATCGACCTCTTCAATCTCCGGGATATCGACCACCTCCGAGGTATGGCTCAGGAAAAAGGCATCGTACGTGACCATGACGGGCAGTGAAATCTCCTCGGCGAGCTTGTATCCCATGATGACGCTGTCCAGCACCTCCTGGTTGGATTCACAGTAGATCTGGATCCAGCCCGTATCCCGCTGGGACACTGAATCAGACTGGTCGGCCCAGATATTCCATCCCGGGCCCACTGCACGATTGACATTGGTAAGCACGATGGGCAGCCTTGCCCCTGCAGTCCAGTGGAGCACCTCGTGCATGAGCAGTAATCCCTGGCTGCTGGTGGCTGTAAAGGAGCGCACGCCGGCGGTTTCTGATCCCACCACGGCAGCCATGGCGGAATGCTCGCTCTCCACCTTGATGAACCTCGCATGCAGCTTCCCGGTTGCGCACATCTCGGAGAGTTCTTCCACAATAGTCGTCTGTGGCGTAATGGGATAGGCGGAGATCACCTTGACCCGGCTCAATCGCACGCCGTGAGACACCGCAAAATTTCCCTTGATGACCTGTTTCAATGCAATTGCCTCCTCTTCTAGCTGATAGCCCTTAGCCTTTTGGCCATTGGTTATGAGCCCTCCACAGGGGTTTCTTCATCCACCATGGTGATGGCATGCCGGGGACATTCCGTGAAGCAAATGCCGCAGCCTTTGCAGTAGTTATAGTCAAAGACATACCCGAATTCCCCGTTCCCTTTCACCAGAACAGAGACATCAGGACACAGGACCAGGCAGTTGTCACACTCCGTACACCTGCCACAGTGCATACACCTGGCAGCTTCTCCCAGGGCCTGCTCCCCAGTGAACGTCTCTTCATACGGATCAAAGTTTTTCTTTCGTTCCGAGGCCGGCAGTCCCATTTTCTGAATGCGCGGAGCCTTCTCAAAATAGTCATAGACAATGTGCTCCGGCCGTACCACCGCTTTCAGGTTCCCGCGAACCGGATTGACCGGTTCCCATCCCATGTAGGAAGAGAAGCTGATTCCCGGCCCGGCGCCCACGGTAATTTCCTCAAGGACTTCTGAAAACGCGATGCCCTTCCGGTCACAATCAATTGCCACGGCCGCCCGTTTCCCGGCAGCCACCGCATGGACCACCGTGCGCGGAGCGTCCACGATATCTCCACCCGCGAAAACACGTCCTTTGCCGATTTCCAGAGATCCCACGCGGAGGCCCTCATCAACATCCAGGCCCCCTCCGCTTTCCTCCAAAACCCTCGCCATTGGGTCAAACGCGGCCACTTCACCTATGGCCGTTATGACGGTATCCGCTTTCACGTCAAAGAGGGCCCCTTCCTTTCTTACCGGTCGCCTGCGCCCGCTCTCATCAGGCTTCCCCAGTTCCATCTCACAGCACACGAGGTTCGCAATAGTGCCGCCTTCTTTCACTTCAATGCGCTCCGGGGCTGCGAGGAACTGGAAACCGACTCCCTCTTCCCGGGCCTCGGCGATCTCATCGGGATGGGCAGGCATCTCGGCCTCCGTCCGCCGATAAAGGATGGTCACGTCCGATCCGAGACGGACCGCGGATCTGGCTGCGTCAATGGCCGTGTTTCCCCCGCCAATAATGATAACACGCCGGCCTAGGGACACCGCTTCTCCCATTGCGATCTTCCGAAGGAGACCAAGGCCGCTCATCACCTTCGGGCTGTTTTCTCCGGGGATACCGAGTTTTCTGCTCCCGTGCACCCCGGGTGCCAGGAAAACATAATCAAACCGTTGCAGACATTCTTCCAGGGAAATATCTTTTCCCACGGCCATATTGGGCTTCAGATCAATGCCCATGTTCCTGAGCCCGGTAAATTCCTGTTCCACGATACTTCTCGGCAGGCGATAGGCGGGAATCCCCACCCGCAGCATTCCTCCCAACACCGGCAGTGCCTCCAGAATCGTCACCTGGAATCCCAGGATCCTGGCAAAATAGGCGGCGGACATTCCCGCCGGGCCCGAGCCCACAACGCACAGGCTTTTCCCGTTGAAAGAAGCAAGCTCAGGATAGGGAATGGAAAAGGGAACCTGTTCCCCCACAAAGCGTTCGAGTTCCCGGATGCTTATCTCCTCATCCAGCGGAGCGCGATTGCAGTTTCCCTCGCAAAACCTGAAACAGACACGGCCGAGGATGGCGGGAAAAGGCTCTTCGCGTTTTACATACCAGTAGGCGCGTTCATATTCACCTCTCTGCATGAGCTTGATCCAGGCCTCGATGTCATTGCCGGCGGGACAGCTCTGCTGGCACGCGGGCACCTTGTCTTCGTACACAGGTTTGATAAAACGCCAGCTTCCCGTCCTGTTGTGAAGCATATTGCCCATTGACACATTCATGGGTGGAAAATCGCGCCAGGTTTTAAAATCGTAAAGGCCCGCCTTTTCCCTCCGTTCATCTCTATTCATTTCCCATAACCTCCAAATCCCGGTTCATAAGTCCATGAGCACTTTCTCATACGCATCTCTGGCCGCCAGCATGTTCTCCTCTTTCTTCACGGGCACATACTCTTCTATCGCCTGTGCAACGGCGTCAATGCTCACCAACCCTGTTCCCCTGGAAAAGGCACCCAGTATGGCCGTGTTGACTATGGGATTGGCGGCCGAGCCAAGCCGGTGCTCCACCGCAATAGACCCGGCATCGACCACGCTGACCCGATACTGCTCCCCCACAAGATCACGATAGTATGCAAGGCCTTGTTTCCCATTGATGAGCACGGTCCCTTCGGCTTTTAACCCCTGGGTGACATCGACACTTTCCAGCAGGGATGCGTCCAGGACAATCACGTGATCCGGTTCATAGATCTGGCTTCGCAAATGGATAGGGTTCCGGTCAAACCGGCAAAAGGCCAGCACCGGCGCACCGCGCCTTTCCACACCGAATGCCGGAAACGCCTGCACATAGGCACCTTCAATGAAAAATGCGTGGGCCAGCACTTCCGACCCGATCACAGCGCCCTGCCCTCCTCTTCCGTGGAATCGTATCTCTTCCATACCTTGTCCCCTTTTCACGAAGTCGTAAATCCCAGAACAGGCAAACGGCATATTCCAGGAGCGACGCTCTCTCCGCCGCCCATTACTCAGGCGTATAGATCACCGCAAGCACTCTCACTTTTTTCCCCTTCAATCCCCTCAGCGCGTGGGGTATCTTGGAATCGAAATAGAGGCTGTCACCGGCACGGAGAACGATAACCTGGTCATCACCCCTGAATTCCATTTCACCTTCCAAAACAAAAAGGAATTCTTCGCCCGCGTGCTGATACACAGGGGTATTTCGCTCGTCTCGCGGTTCGATTTCCACGATAAACGGCTCCATACGCTTGTCTGTCATGGGATAGGCCAGGGACTCATACCGGTAGCCGATTCTCTCCGCCTCCTCATGGAGTCTCCGCATGGTCTGTTTGCGTTCCTCCTGGCGGACCACGGCAATACGTTTATGATTGGGCACGGTCTCCTGGAAAAAATCCCCGATGTGTTTTCCCAGTGCTTTTGAGATCTTGAGAAGGGTTGCAATCGGTGGAAGGGTGACGTCGTTTTCGATCTGGGAAAGGAGTGGTTTGGAAAGTCCGGTAAGATCCGAGATATTCTGGAGAGTAAGCCCCCGTTTCAGCCGCATGTCCCTGATCTGCTTTCCCAGATTCAGGGCCTTGACATCCGCCGAGATATCCCTGTCCGTCATTGGTTTCTCCTTTGGTCGGTTTGGTCCGTTGAACTCCTTGATAAAGTGTAGGCCCGTTGTTTAGTTTTGTCAAACATTATTTGTCAGCATCAAATAACATCCTGAATACCACCACGGTTTCAAGAGGCTAAAGTGTGCCAAAATATTTGACCTTTTTTCTTCCTCTGGTGTATGTTATGGGAAAAACCGGTTGTTTTCCGGCCATACTTTCCACCTTTTCCTCTTAACTTTTCCATGATGAGGTGCCTCATGCTTCGACTTATCGCAAAATTATTGAAGGTCCTGAACTCGGAAAGTGACCCGGGACAGATAAGCCTGGCCTTCTGTCTTGCCATGGTTTTCGGCCTGACGCCCTTGTACAGCCTGCACAATGTCCTGGTGCTCTTCCTGGTGCTCTTTCTCAGAGTCAACCTTTCTGCGTTCATTCTCGGGTGGGCATTTTTTTCAGGCGTTGCCTCTCTTCTGGATCCCTTTTTCCATCGCCTCGGCATCTGGCTCCTGACCTTGGGCTCCCTTGAAGGGCTCTGGACCTCCCTTTACAATACCACCCTTTTCAGGTTGGAAAAGTTTTACAACTCCATTGTCATGGGAAGCCTCTTCTTCAGTATCATCCTTTTCGTCCCGCTCTATGTGGCGTCCAATCTTGGTATTCGCAGGTACCGGGATCATGTGCTTGCCTGGATAGAAAAAACCCGGCTTATGAAAGTGTTGAAGGCCAGTAAACTGTACCACGCATATCAGACCATTTCCGGATTGAGAGGTACGTCATGAAACGCTTCATTCGTTTCAAGGGCCTCGTGGCGTTTGTCATCATCATCGTTGTTTTCGGTATCTTCTGGTTCTTTTTTGTCGACGGGATTGTCAAGCGGCTGATCCAGAAATACGGAACCCAGGCCGTCGGAGCAAGAGTGGAAGTAGGCGCGGCAGACCTGTCTCTCTTCCCGGTAGGACTGAAGCTGGAACACCTGGAGGTGACTGATCCCGATTCTCCCATGAAAAATGCCGTCGAGATCAATCGAATTTCCCTTAGCCTGGAGCCGTCAAGTCTCTTTCGCCGAAAGATTATTGTGAAAGAGATGCTGGTTGGATGGCATCCAGCTCCAAACCCCCAGGAAGACGTCAGGGGCCATAAGGGGAAAGAAGAAACCCGGAAAAGTCCAGGAGCCGGGAAAAGGGGCTGAGAAAAAGCGTGCGGGAAAGGGACCGTGCGGCACCGTGACCATCCCCTCGTTCAAAATTCCGGATGTCAAGAAAATCCTTGCAACAGAAAAACTCCAATCCATGGAACTCATTCAATCCATCCAGAACGATATCCATGGTGAGCAGGCGAAATGGCAGGATCTCCTGCGCACGCTCCCCGATAAAAAGCAATTCGAGGCCTACCGCGCGAGGATTGACAAACTGAAATCCGCCAGGAAGGGAGGGATCTCCGGTCTCCTGGGATCTGCCTCCGAACTTTCCACCCTGCAAAACGACATCCGACGCGATCTCAACAAGATCAAGAGCGCGCAGAAGGATTTCGAGCATGAAATGACTTCATTCAAGGCCAGGCTGGCCGAGGCGAAGAAAGCCCCTTTCAAGGACGTTACCCGCCTGAAACAAAAATACTCCCTTTCCCCTGCCGGGCTGAAACACCTGAGCAAGAATCTCCTCGGCTCCAGGCTCTGCCGACTTGTGCAGAAAGCCCGTGGTTGGTACCAAAAGCTACAGCCCGTGATTGAAAGGGCCCGCCGGAAGGAAAAGGGGCATGAGGTGGTCAAGCCCACCCGCGGAAAAGGCGTCAACGTCCGATTCAAGGAACATGAACCCCTTCCGGATTTTCTCATTCGGAAAGCCAGGGCCAGGATTATTCTGAGTGTCGGAGATATCGCCGGCCTGATTCGGGACATCACCCCGGATCAGGACGTTCTGGGCCGTCCCCTCACCTACACCTTTACGGCAAAGAAACTCAAAGGGCTTCAGTCCATCGATCTGCATGGCACTCTTGATCATATCGTCCCTGCCAAGGCAAAAGACACTGCCAGCCTCGCCCTGAAAGGATACCAGGTGAAAAACATGATCCTTTCGGGAAGTGACGCGTTTCCGCTCCGGTTGGATCAGGCCCTTGCAGACCTGAAAATGGACGCGCTCCTTACCGGGAACACGATCAAGGCCACCCTCGTCTCCGTGTTTGACTCCGTGAAACTGAGCGGCGGTTCCGCGGAAAAAGCAAGCCCCATAAAGGCGGCTCTGCTTTCCTCCCTGCCGGCCATTTCCCGCTTTCATGTGAGCGCGGAAATCCACGGCACGCTGGCCGACTATGCGATTGACCTCACGTCCGATCTTGACCGCGCTTTCGCCAAAGCCGCCGGCCGGGCAGTGCGCAAGCAGGCCGCCGGTTTCGAGAAAAAGCTCAAACAGGCTGTCATGGCCAAGGTGGGAGGCCCCCTCCAATCCACCGGCAAGGATATGCGCGGGCTGAACTCCATCAGCAAGGAACTGGCCGGGCGCCTCCATCTGGGCAACAGTCTCCTCGGCAACCTGAAAGGACTCAAGGGGAAGGGAGGGCTGAAGCTCCCCTTTTCGTAGACAATTTAGTTGAAGCGTTTCAAACCGCTGTATTAATCACCGCACGGGCAATTACAATGATTCGCAAAAAAGGCCTCGCTCACAAAGGTGAACGAGGCCCTTTTTTCAATACCACGATAGGTGGATTACCCTACCATTCTTCGTCCAGATCAACGCCGTCACGTTCATACTGGGCATCCCGGAGTTCATGCCCTTTCTTGATCTCCTCCTCACTCCATGGCTCCACAATGAGTGAATCGGCTACCAGTTCCCAGAGGTATTTTGTCTCTATGCCCAGGTCATATTCCTTGGTCAGGGATTTCATGATCTGGTCACGGCAGTTATGGCATGGTGCGATGACCATCTTGGCGCCAGTATCCATAATCTGTTTGGCCTTGACACGGCCGTAATAGATCCTTTCGGCCTCATAGGGCATGGCCCACGCCCCGCCGCCGGCACCACAGCAAAAGTTGTTCATGCGGTTTGGTTCCATTTCCACGAAATTCTCACAGCACTGCTGGGTGATCCAGCGCGGTTCTTCAAAATAGGCGTGACCGAAGGCCTTCTGACTCTTCCTGCCGTAATTGCATGGATCATGGAGAGTCACAAGATCCTTATGAATCGATTTATCAACCTTTATCCGGCCTGTTTCAAGATATTCTTTCAGGAGATCGTGGACGGAGACGACGTTGTACTTCTCAAATGTTTCGGGAAACCATGTTTGCAGACTAAGCCTAGTCGCATAGTAGGCGTGCCCTCACTCGGGCAAGAGGAGCGTCTTGCAGTCCAGATCCTCCATATGCTTCACAATACGTCCGGTTATCTCCTTCATGGACTCATCATCACCGGAAAAGAGCCCCCAGTTGACCCCTTCCCAGTTATCCGATGTGGTGGTCCAGTCCTCCCTGGCGGCATAGAAAATCTTCCACCAGAACTTCATGTCATCGGGCTCACCGAATGGTTCCTTGGAATTAATGGTTACCAGAACATTGGCACCCTTTTTGTCCACCGGTACGTAGAACCCGGGGAACCCTTCGTCCTCATCCATTTCCTTGGCAAGGTCCGCCAGGAGGAAGAGAAAATCATCCTTGGGGATTCCCAGGTTATTCCCTCTCTCCAGGCACATGACAACGCCTTTATGAATCGGTCCGGGCACCTTGTCACGTTCGCGAAGGGTCCTTGCCCGGCGCAGCATTTTCAGAATTTCAACTCCCTGCGGGCACGCGTATTCACATCTCCCGCACATGGTACAAATCCAGGGAAACCTTGAGTCGATCAGTTCCTGATCCAATCCCAGGGCCGCCATGCGGACTGCTTTTCGGGGGTCCATGCCGTCAACACCGGTGACCGGGCACCCTCCGGCACAGGTGCCGCACGTGAAGCACACATCGGCCCATTCCGGAGCAACCCGCAGTTTGCTCTCTTTTCTGTTTACAACAATTGGCTCCATTCCACTAACCTCCTCAGAAGTACATTCGGGTTCTTTACAAAACTATCGGTCTCTTTTAGCGACTTTATTCGGGAAAGTCAATGCGTAAAATGTGAAAAAATTCGCAACTGCCCGGGTTTTCTGGTTCAGGATTCAGGCAATAGAAGTCTGTCTCACCAGCCCAACTTTGAAGCGTGAACCCATGGTCCTTGCGCCTGGATAGTTAAAATATAGCTACAATGTAAATATTTTCTATTGCCATTAAAAATTTTATATTTTATAGTTCCTCATTCGAAAAATTTTGTATATGAGAATAATGATCAGTTTCGGCTCCTCTCGGCACAGGAAAAATCCAGACCGAGCGTTTGGACCGTGGAGTGGAGTTGAGCTGCCTGATGGCAAACAGTTTACGAAGATATATAAAGGAGGAGGAAGGAATGGATTTTGCCTTGAGTGATGAATTACAGATGCTCCGTGAGATGGCCCGTGATTTTGCCGCGGAGAAGATCGCCCCTTTTGCCGATGAATGGGATGAAAATCACTATTTCCCATACGAAGAAGTGATAAAGCCCATGGGGGAACTGGGTTTTTTCGGCACGGTCATCCCTGAGGAATACGGGGGAAATGAGATGGGCTGGCTGGCCGCCATGATCCTTACCGAGGAAATCGCAAGGGCATCGAGCTCAGTGAGAGTGCAGATTAACATGCAGGCCTTGGGTTGTGCATTTACTATCTACCGCTATGGTTCTGAAGAGATCAAGAAGAAATACATTCCCAAACTGGTCAGCGCTGAATACGTTGGCTGCTTTGGAATTACAGAGCCAAATGCAGGGTCCGATGTCATGGCATTAAAATCAACCGCCGTAGATAAGGGAGATTACTGGCTCTTGAACGGCTCAAAGACCTGGATTTCCAATGCCCCGGTAGCCGATGTGATCATTTATTACGCGTACACGGACAGGGAGGCTAGAGGAAGGGGATTATCGGCCTTTATTGTAGAACCCAAGAACTTTAACGGAGTATCAACAACGACGCTGGACAAAACAGGGACTCGTTCCACCCCGACCGGCGAAGTTTATCTTGAAGATACCAAAGTGCCGAAAGAAAACATCCTGGGAAACCCCGGCGACGGCGCAAAAATTGTCTTTGGATCGCTCAACCAAACACGCCTTTCCGCTGCCGCGGGAGGGGTCGGCCTTGCGCAGGCCTGCCTGGATACGGTAACATCTTATTGTCAGGAACGAGAACAGCTTGGGAAGCCTATTGGACAATTTCAGATGAACCAGGACATGATCGCCCAAGTGGCCGCGGAGATCGAAGCCGCCCGCATGATGGTATACAAGGCCGCGTGGCAGAAAGACCAGGGGCAACTCGGGAACACCCTGGAAGTGGCACACGCCAAATACCTGGCAGGAGAAATCGCAACCAAGGCCTCGCAGATGGCTATGAGAATCCTGGGTGCCTACGGTTATTCCACCGAGTATCCCGTGGCGCGGTATTTCCGCGATGCGCCTCCCTATTATATGGTTGAGGGATCCAGCAATATCTGCAAGTGGATTATTGCCCTTGACCAGCTGGGGATCAGGAAGGCAAATCGGTGATTTTTCAACCATACTTATCCTAATTTGCAATCAAGATGACATTCACGCGACATACCAGCGAAGCTTGTCCTCGATCCCGATTGGGGAGCAGGAATCCAGAAAATACCTGGATTTCTGGGCGCGTTTTCCTTGCCTGCGATGACGTTTTGATTGCACCTTGGAATTACTACCAGCCCACATGATGAAATAGAACGGAGGAAAAGATGCGACCTTATTTCCAGAACATGGAGGCCTTGGGGAAGGCCCTCACAGAAAAACAGATAGAGACTTCTGAAGAAAACGTTGCGCAAATCAAAGAAGTAGAAAAGCAGGTCCTTGAGGCTATTGAGGCCGTGAAGAATGCGGGAATCCCTGCTGAAAAAATCAAACAGCGGGGACAGATGACCGTATGGGAAAGAATCGAATATCTCATCGATCCAGGCACATGGTGCCCCCTTCACACCCTTTACAATCCCCAGTTCAATGAAGAGGGGACCACAGGCGTTGTAGACGGGCTGGCAAAGATACATGGGAAATGGGCGGTCGTCGTCGGTTTTGACAACAAGGTCATGGCCGGTGCCTGGATTGCCGGCCAGGCAGACAACCAGCTCAGGGTAACAGACATGGCCAAACGGCTCCATGTCCCCCTGGTATGGCTCGTCAACTGCAGCGGCGTCAAACTGACGGAACAGCAGGAAGTTTACGCGAACCGGCGGGGCAACGGGACCACGTTTTTCCGTCACGCGGAACTGGAAAAACTGGGTGTTCCCATCATCGCCGGGATTTACGGCACCAATCCTGCCGGCGGCGGCTATCAGGGTATAAGTCCCACCATCCTTATTGCCCACAAAAAAGCCAATATTGCCGTGGGCGGCGGGGGAATTGTGGGAGGCATGAGCCCAAAAGGCTATTTTGATGAAGAGGGAGCGGAACAGCTCATTGAGGCCACCCGCCACTTCAAGCAGGTGCCTCCAGGAAGTGTACCTATCCATTACAATGAAACGGGATTTTTCAAAGAGGTATACGAAACTGAAGAAGAAGTCCTGGATGCCCTGAAGAAATACATGGATATGGTCCCTGCGTACAATCCGGAATTTTTCCGGGTGGACACCCCCAAGGAACCTAAATTTCCAGGAGAAGACATCAATCGCCTCGTGGCATTCAATCAAAAAAGGAGCTACAACTTTGATGAGGTGCTCGCGCGGATCTTTGATAACAGTGAACACATGGAGTTCAGGCCAGATTACGGTCCCGAGGTCTACACGGGACTGGCGAAAATTGACGGCTTCCTGGTCGGCTTTATCGGCAACCGTCAGGGATTTCTCGGTGCAAAATATCCTGAATATGCCCCTTACCCAGGGATAGGCGGGAAACTGTACCGGCAGGGCTTGATCAAAATGAACGAATTTGTCACCCTGTGCGGCCGTGACCGGGTGCCGATTGTCTGGTTCCAGGATACCTCCGGAATTGACGTCGGCGATATCGCGGAAAAAGCCGAACTGCTCGGCCTTGGACAGTCGCTCATCTATTCCATTGAGCAGACAGACGTCCCGATGATTTGCGTTGTTCTCAGGAAAGGAACGGCAGCTGCGCACTATATCATGGGCGGCCCAACAGCCAACAACCACAATGCATTCACCCTTGGAACACCCACCACGGAAATCTACGTGATGCACGGCGAGACAGCGGCTGCTGCGTCTTTTTCGCGAAGGCTGGTCAAAGAGAAGGATGCGGGGAGGCCTTTGCAGCCTATCATTGACAAGATGAACGAGTTGGCCAAGCAGTACTATGATAATTCACGACCCGTTTACTGCGCCAACAGGGGCTTCGTAGATGAAATCGTCTCGCTGCCTGATCTCAGGAAGTATATCCAGGCATTTGCTGGGTGCGTGTACCAGAATCCCATATCCATCTGCCCACAGAACCACATGATGATTCCAAGAATCATCAAGGGATAAAACAAACGGGGGCGACCCGTAAGTGGGTCCGCCCCTTAAAAAAACCCGCAATGGCACCCGACTCTCTCCGGAAATCACAGCTCCGCTGGTATGATCCCCTCTTGTTGGCCATTCTCTGCCCTTTGATCGCGCTTTTCATCAAGCTTCTGATGCTTTCGTGCCGCGTAGTTAAAATCGAGGGAGAGGAGGAACAGAGGAAGGCGGTCGAACGTTCCAACGGGCGCGCTGTTTATGCCACCTGGCACCAGAGGATGCCCTACCATTTTCACTTTTTCGGTTCCCGTCACGTGACCATGATGATCAGCCAAAGCCGGGATGGTGAATATGCTGCCAGGATAGCAGGGTGGCTTGGCTTCAAAAACGTCCGTGGCTCTTCCACGAGGGGCGGCTCTGAAGCACTCAGGGCCATCATCGACGAAATCAAAACAGGCGAAATCGGCGGCATGCTGGCGGACGGCCCCCTGGGTCCGGCCAGGGTCGCCAAAATAGGTTCCGTTGTCATGGCACGGGACGGGGAAGCTCCGCTCATCCCGGTCCTCTGGGGGGCCGACCGGTGCTGGGTCCTGAATTCCTGGGACCGTTACCTTGTCCCCAAGCCTTTTGCCCGGGTAGTCATTCATTACGCAAAACCCATCTGGGTTCGTCCTTCCGCCACCGGGGAGGAACTGGAAAAATACAGAAAGCTCTTGGAGGACAGGTTGAATGAAGGCACGCGCTTGTGTGACGAGTACTTCGGTCCTGAGCGACCCTGGCGCAAAGTAAAAAAAGAAGGAGTTCCTGAGATAGGTCCCATAGAAGGACAAAGGCGAAAGGAAAAGACTCATTGAATACTGAAGCACATGGAAAAAACGGATTTCCGTTCAGGCTGGGCTGCACGTCGTATGTCTATCCTGAGGACCTCCTCCCTAATGTCCGGAAAATGGCCCCCATGGTCGATGATATTGAGATTGTCCTTTTTGAAACGGAATCCCTTTCCAACCTTCCAAGTACCGCAGTCATATCTGAGTTGGCGCAAATTCAAGCAGAACACGGAAACACCTACACGATCCATTTTCCCATAGACAAGAAAGCCGCCAGTCCTGAGAAGCAGGAAAGGAAATACTTTCAGGAACAGGCCCTCAAGATCATACACCTGACCCTTCCCCTTCATCCCTTTGCCTACATACTGCACCTGGAGGGAATCGACGAAAACGCCGACACGGCTGAGCAGGAGACGTGGAAATCCCGCAGTATGGAAACCTGCCGGGAGATTTCCAACTTCAGCGGGGTGGATAATTCGACCATAGCGGTGGAGAACCTCGGGTATCCCGTGGAGTGGAACGAGGAGATTGTTGAGCATTTCGACTTTTCTTTCTGCATGGATATCGGGCACTTGTGGCTTTACCAATATGATTGGGAAGAAGCGCTGCAGAAGCACCTTGATGATACCAGAGTGATACACCTGCACGGCGTATCTGACGGAAACGATCACCTCTCCATTGAAAAAAACGACCAGATGGCCCTGAAAAAACTGGTAACTGAATATCTTCCCGCCTTCCACAACGTGGTGACATTGGAGGTCTTTTCCAAAGAGGCGACATTCGGTTCCATCAGGAGGCTGAAAACCTTATGGGAAAAATAGTACTCATCACCGGCGGGGCCAGGAGCGGCAAGAGCTCCTTCGCTCTGGAAGAAGCCTTGAAGCGCCCGGGAAAGCGTATCTTCATCGCTACGGCTCTCGCCCTTGATGCGGAGATGAAAGATCGCATCCGGAAACACCGGGAGGAACGTGGCGAGGACTTTGCCACCATCGAGGAACCTCTCGACATCAATTCCCGCCTGACCTCTCTGCCCAAGGATGTGGAAGTGGTGGTTATCGATTGTCTGACCGTATGGCTCGGGAATCTCTTTCACAAATGGGACAACAATGAAAAGGCTGTAGAGCAGGAAGTAGAAAAGTTCTGCAAAGGCTTGACCGCAATAAAGAGAGAGCTCATCCTCGTAACCAATGAGGTAGGCTTCGGGATCGTCCCAGACAACCACCTCGCCCGCCTCTATAGAGATATGCTGGGCTTTCTGAACCGGACGATCGCCGAGCAGGCTGATAACGTCTATTGTTGCATCTGCGGCATCCCCGTGTGCATAAAGGGTTGACAAACCTCCTGCACATTCCTTATATTCATGACAAAAAATTGAAAGACGAAGATTCGTCTATCAGATCAACCGATGCTCTAAAAAAGGAAACATTACACTGGTAAACGGAATACGGTGCAAATCCGTAACGCACCCGGCGCTGTAACCCCTCCCCTTGCACCAGGCGCAAGAGGGCCCTTCTGGGAAAATATGCCACTGCGCGGATAAACGCTCAGGTTGTAGCCGATAGTTACAAGCCGTGGGCTGAACCGGCGGGAAGGCCTCCAGGAAGGAAAGGAAGTCAGAAGACGTACCCGTGTGATGAGAGAACCGGGCTTGATGGTAAAAGGCCCAGGTGAGAATAAGTGTTCTTACCTGGGCCTTTTCTCTTTTTCATAGAAGGAGGTATTGACATGAAACGATTTACAGAAAAAATTAGGCCTACCGCTCACGAGGGACTTGAAAAAAGGATAATTGAGCACCTGGACAATCTCACCAAGCCACCGGGCAGTCTGGGGAGGTTGGAAGAATTCGCCCTCAGGTACTGCCTCTGCAAGGGGAATGCCGTTGCCATGCTGGAAAAGATAGAGCTCTTTACTTTTGCGGGAGACCATGGCATCACCGAGGAAAACATCACCCCCTTCCCTTCGGAAGTGACTTCCCAGATGGTGGTCAACATGGCAGCAGGTGGAGCAGCCGTCAGTGTTCTGTGCAGAAATGCCGGCATCGGGTATGCGGTGGTGGACATGGGAGTGAAGTCTGAGCTCAATGACATGCCAAACCTCATAAAAAGAAAGGTTGCTTACGGCACAAACAACTTCGCTCATCAGCCCGCCATGACTGAAGAAAAAACCATGGAAGCACTGGAGCGCGGGTTTCATCTGGCTGAACAAAGCCATGCGCACATCCTTGGGATCGGTGAGATGGGCATCGGGAACACTTCGTCCGCCTCGGCCATCTACAGCTTGGTCCTGGGGCTGGACGCTAAGACCACCGTAGGTGCAGGAACAGGATCAAACGGAGACTTCCTGGAACGGAAGATAGCGGCGGTGCAAAAGGGGATTGATCTCCACAGGGATGCGACGGGAGACGATCCACTCAAGATCCTTTCCCGTGTGGGGGGATACGAGATCGCAGGAATGACCGGTATAATACTGGGCGCCGCCTCCAACAGGATCCCGGTGGCAATAGATGGTTTTATCGCATCTGCAGCCGCCCTGATTGCCATGAGACTGGAAAAAAATACCAGGGATTACCTCTTTTTTTCCCATGCTTCTGCGGAAAAATTTCACCGGAATTTTCTTGCAAAAGAAGGCATACGGCCGATTCTCTCCCTGGACATGTGGCTCGGCGAAGGCACAGGCGCCGTGCTCGCACTCCAGATCATCAAGCAGGCAATGGTATGCTATTCTCAAATGGCCACCTTCACTTCCGCAGGGGTTTCAAATAAGGAATAAAGCCCATGTTTGGACCGATTGTCACGGCATTCAGGACCCTTACCATCATACCGATTCCGGGAAATGAAACAGATGAATTTCCCCTGTCCATCTTGGGGTTCCCCCTGGTGGGTCTTTTCCTGGGAGGAGTGATATGGCTCTTCCATTATTTTATGCAGTTCTGGATCACCCCTGCGATCCCTATCTTCGTCCTTCTTGCACTGGCCGTGGAATCCTTTTTCACAGGGGCACTGCACCTGGACGGACTGGGTGATTGCGCTGACGCCTTTCCGGGCAAGAGAGACCAAAAGCTGATCCTCGAACTCTTGAAGGATTCCAGGATGGGGACCTTCGGCGTGTGTGCGATCGTGTTTGATCTCCTGTTGAAATTTCTGCTGTGGAGCTTTTTGTTTGAACGGGCCCAGATCAGCATTATTGTCATCAGCCTGGTTCTTTCCAGAACCATGCAGGGTTGTCTCCTCGTCACCATGCCAAACGCGAGGAAGGGAGGAATTGCTTCGGCATTTGCGGGAAATCATTTTCTGCGGCATAAACTTCTGGCAACGCTCATCTTGGGCGTTGTCGGCGTGCTTTCTATCATATTCTCATCAAACAACGTGGTTGCCGTCACTTCACTCCTATCAGCACTCCTCATCACTCTCCTGTGGGCACTGTACTGCAGGAAAAAGATAGGCGGAATCACGGGGGATTGCTTGGGGGCACTGAACGAATTTGTGGAGCTTGCTGTTCTCCTCTCCGGTGGAATGATTTCCGGTTTCTAGGAGGCGTGCGAGAACAATCTTTCACGCTGAGATCCCTGCCCTGCGCCTCACGCCAAATTTTCCTTGACTTTGTCGTCCTTATTTGCATAAAGAAGACGCTGTTCAGGTGCCCGGGAGTTCGGGTTTCTCAGTGATCTTCGTCGCGAGACAGTGGAGAGTTCCGTGGATACAAGGTGCGTGAAGGAAAATGGTTACAGGCGTACTTTCATAGTACGTTGAGGTCATTTTTCAAGTGCAACGCAGGAGACATGGGGCTATCCGCTGGGAAAACAGATTATTAATGAGAAATCCGGGCTATGGCTTAATAGGGAACCCCGTGTGAGTCGGGGACGGGCCCGCCGCTGTAACCCTGCCCTTTTCCCCTCCTTGGAGAGAAAAGGGAACTTTCTTGGCAATCAACGCCACTGTCAACTGAAGCTCATAGTTCATAGCTGATAGCTCATAGTTGCTCTTCATTGTTTGTTTCTTCTATGAGCGAAGAGCTTTGAGCTACGTGCTGAAAGGTGGGAAGGCCGCCAGGAAGGCAGGGAAGTCAGAAGACCTGCCTGGACAATGAAGGAACTCCTCGCGGACAGGAGAGCGCCTTTGATCTTGCGGGTAAAAAAGGGACACCCCGGATCGTTTTTCGGTCCGGGGATTTTTTTGTCTCCGGATCTGGCCCAATTACATTGAAGAAAGGAGACAAGGAGATGAAAGAGTGTACTGGATTGAAAAAAGTTTTTTTGCTGGGGATACTTATTGTTGTGATTGGGGCATCTTTTCCGGCAAGCGGAGCTGATGAACAACTGCAAAGCAATGAGATCACCATGGAAGAGGTGGTGGTGACCGGCACAAGGACAGCAGAAGAGATAAAAAAAGTCCCGGCAAACATAACGGTCATCACCAGGCGGAATATTGAAGCCTCCAATGCCAAGAATGTGCCTGATCTCTTGCGGACCCAGGAAGGGATCGTCGTTCGTGATTTCCTCGGAAACGGGAAAACCGTTGATGTAGATTTACGGGGATTCGGAGAAACAGCCTCTTCCAATACGCTGGTGCTGGTGGACGGGAGACGGGTGAATGCCATTGACCTGAGCGGCGTTGATTGGACGCAGATCCCTCTCGAACAGATTGATCGGATTGAAATTGTCAGGGGGACAGGCAGCGTCCTGTACGGCGACAATGCAGTGGGCGGGGTCATCAACATCATCACGAAAACGCCCGGCAAAAAGCCGTATGCAAAAGTCGCTGTCATTCTGGGAAGTTATGGCCGAAACAAGGAGAGTGTCTCGTTCTCCGGGGGACAGGGAAAGGTCGCGGCATCGCTTTTTGCCACCTATGATTCCACCAACGGGTACCGTGAGAATAATGCATTCCGCGCAAAGGATGCCGGCGCAAAGATCGTGCTGGATCCGAGCGAGATACTTCGTTTCACGCTCAGCGGATCATACCACTCGGATCAGTATGGCCTTCCGGGATATCTTTCAAAAGCGGAAGTTGAGTTGGATCGGCAAGCTACCAACTCCCCCCTGGATAATGCTTACACCAGAGACAAGTATGCAGACCTCGGCATGGACCTGGATCTGGCCGGCCTGGGCCGTGTCGTAGCCGACATTTCTTA
This sequence comes from Deltaproteobacteria bacterium, assembly GCA_019309145.1. Classification (GTDB taxonomy): domain Bacteria; phylum Desulfobacterota; class DSM-4660; order Desulfatiglandales; family Desulfatiglandaceae; genus B46-G9. The sequence continues at coordinate 20,419 of JAFDGR010000025.1, forward strand.
CCGCAAACGGGACAGTGAGACCAACTGGGTGAGTTGGCTGTGGACAAGCGAGACGGAGACCAAGACCAAGGGTTTCACGCCCCACTACGTCTGGGAAGGCTCGCTCGCGGGACACGAAAACACGTTTATTGCAGGAGTGGATCTCTACTGGACGGACATGGACATCCTCACGTCCAGTGAAAGTGTGGACAAAGATTCCCAGGGCTACTACTTCAATAACGCACTTTCTCTTTTTGAAAACCTGATCCTCTCCGTGGGCGCCAGGCACGAGCGCGTGGAATATGAATTCGACACAACTACCGCTGATGTCAAGCCGGTCGACCGGAAAGAGGCATATAGCGCAGGACTTACCTACACATACCAGGGGAGATCTTCCCTGTTCGTAAGAGCTAACAAGAGTTTCCGGTTCCCCCTCACCGATGAACTGTTCAGTTCATTCAGCGGGTTGAACGCGGATCTCAAACCCCAGGAAGGGAAACATTATGAGTTGGGAATACGCCATTATTTCAGCAAGAAAATGTACCTGACCGCAACGCTGTATCGCGCAGCATTTGACAACGAAATTTTTTACAATCCGCTGACCTTCACGAATGAAAATCACCCGGAAACCCTTCACCGGGGAATTGAAATTGGGGCCAAAGCAGATCCGTGCAGGTTCTTCACCTGCTTTGCCAATTACACCTATGAAAAGGCGACCTTTGAAAAAGAACCGTTTGATGGAAACGATATCCCCGCTGTCCCCAAAAACAGGGGAAACTTCGGGTTCAACATTCATGACTTCATCCCTGGAGTCACCCTGACCGCACAATACAACTATGTAGGCTCAAGTTACGCCATCAGTGACCAGGCCAACCAGCACGAAAAGCTGGAATCGTATTATACGATTGATTCAAAAATCGCTTACAAATGGAAAAACCTTGAGGCGTTTTTTGGGGTGAATAACATTACCGATGAAAAGTATTCGCAATATGTTGTTGCCGGCTGGAGCGGTCTCGTCTTCTACCCATCTCCGGAGCGAAACTGGGTCGCAGGAATCAATGTGAGGTTTTAAAACCTATCTCTGGGCCGGCCTCCTGTGCTCGGCAGAACGAGGCCGACCCACCTCGTGGCATACATTCCATTTGTGTTTTGCCGGCATTTTTTGTATGCTTTTTACGAATCGCGACGAAGGGTATCCCTGAAAGAACCCTCCCGGAGTCCAGACTCATTTTTTCAAGGAGCCTCTCCAATGCCCCTTATTGAATACAGAATCGAAAATCGTGTTGCGGTCGTCACCCTGAACGATGGCGAAAACCGTTTCAATCCCCCGTTTCTGCAGTCCTTCCTGGATGTGCTTGATGAAATAGTGGAAAAAACCGATGCCAACGCCCTTGTGGTGACATCGGCACATGAAAAAATTTTCAGCAACGGCATTGACCTGGAATGGCTGTTTCCCTACATCCAGAAAGGAGACATGGAAACCACCAAGGGCTTTTTTTACCTCATGAACAAGCTCTTCAAGCGCATCCTCCTTTATCCCATGCCCACCATAGCGGCCATCTCAGGACATGCCTTTGCCGGCGGCGCAATCATGTCCTGCGCCTTTGACTTTCGGTTCATGCGCTCGGATCGGGGTTTTTTCTGTTTTCCTGAAGTGGATCTTGGCATTCCCTTTCTCCCCGGCATGATCGCCCTCATTCAAAAAGCCATACCAAGGCAAACTTTTCAGGAACTCCAGCTCACGGGCAAGCGCGCCACAGCCGAGGAATGCGAAGCACGCCACATTGTCCTTAAGGCATGCCACCGGGATAACCTGATGAACGAAGCAATCCAATTCGCCAAGGGTCTGAACAAAAGAAGAGAAGTTGTTGCAGAAATGAAGCGCCGCATGCACGGCGAAATTGCCCGGATCATTGACGAGGAAGACCCGCCCGTCATCGAATCCGGCACCTTCTCCGTTTAAAGACGTTCCTAATCACGCCTTTCTCGTACTTTTCTGAATTTACAAGTACCCTTTGAAAGATCTCCTTACCACCGCACTGTAGACCCAATCTATCAACGTTGTAAAGTCATATACCGGCATCCGGACCGTCTTCTGGATTGCCAATGCATGCGTTGGGAAGAGCGTACACTCAAGGAGGATAGCTCCAATTTCCGGATTTTTCTCTACCATTTCCGTTGCGAGCCTTATGAGTCCTTTTTCGAGTTCAACAGGGTTATAAAACCCTCTCCCCTGAAGGATTTTTTGCATTTCAGGGAGGCCCTCGGCTCCAGTTATGACCACGGAAGAAAAATCATGAATACCGCAGTTCCTTAACACCGGGGCGGTCGATAACACACTTCCATTTGCACACAAAATCCCTACTTTCTTTCCTGGGCACAAAGAGTTCAATATAATAGGGACCTGCATAATACTCGAAAAAAAGCACGGAATTTCAAGGGCCTTTTTTACCTCAGGCAGATAATTAGCAAAATATCCACACGCTCCCACCACGGCACGGCAACCCTGTGCCTCCATCTCTTTCCCGGTCTCCACGAGCTGGTGAAGCACTTCAGGGCCCACCTTAGGTGATACAACACTTTCAACGCTCGCTGCCTCGATCGCCCGGTAATACACCGGATACTTGAATGTTGTAGCATTCTCGACACTGCCGGGAGGTAGAGCGTACCCTGTTTGGCCGAAGAGAATGATGCCTATTGCGACACCAGCTACAAACTGCCTATCATTTACATGCAGATTTTTATCTGGAACCTTCTCCGTAAAAGCGTACATAATGTTCTCCATAGGAAGGCATTCTGATACTTTGCTGTCAGATTAGCATAGCCCAACTGCTTTCCTTTCTAAAAAAACTCTTTGCCATCATTATCAACGATATCCCATAACACGGTCGGCTTCCATGACGGCGGTGGAGGCATTCTCGGCATAGCCGTCCGCCCCGATTTTTTCCGCCCACTCTCTCGTTACAGGAGCACCGCCCACTAATACCTTCACCTGATCACGCATTCCTGATTCTACTATAGCTTCGATAACCTGTTTTTGCGCAGGCATTGTAGTTGAAAGCAAAGAACTGAGCCCCACTATCTTGGGATTTAATTCAATCACCTTCTCCACAATAGTCCTTGTGGCGACACTTTTTCCAAGATCCAGCACTTCATACCCGGCGGCCCTCAGCAATAGCACGACCAAATTTTTTCCTATATCGTGCACATCCCCATTCACGGTGGCCATTACAACGAGACCCTTGTTCAAGATGTTGCCGCTGTTCCCTTTGATTTTTTCTTCAAGAACATGCATGATTTCAGTAACAATTTGTCCAGCCAGGACCAATTCCGGCAAAAAAACCTCCTCATCGGCAAAAAGATCACCCACCTTTCTCAATCCAGGGGTAATAGCTTCATTGATGATTGCCATAGGGTCAATGCCCTCTTCCAGTCCGTTCAGTACAACGCGGCTGAGCTCCTCCTCGTCCTGTTTGACGATGGCTTCGATGATACCAGTAGTGACTTCTTCCATGCTCATTTTTGCCTCCCTTACGGATATTCTCTACTCATCGATGATACGGTCCAGTTTCGCCTCAATATCATCCGGCAAGTCCGGCGGTGTATATCTTTCCATGACTTTACCGAAATATTCTCTTGCCCGTTTCCTCATAGTCTTGGCCTCGGGATCCTTGTCAAGGGCCAGAAATCCGCGATCCATGACCGTCGGGATATACATTTCTTTCCTGTAATTGTCTCTGGTATGTTTCAAGGCAACAAAATCACTCCCCCCCGCTCCGACTTCCATGAACGGAGCCAAATCGGTGGTAGCATCAGTTACCTCTATTCCTGCCATGGCCCTTCTGATCCATCGGGTTATTTCGTAGTCTATGACGAGCGTCTCAAGACTGATGGCGTTCTCATCGGCGAAGAGGCCCATACCCACGATCATGTTTGTATCCGCCAAAGCGGGAAGGAGCCCCGTGCCCAATTTTTCCATTCCCAGTTGGACATCTATTGATTTGGTATCCGCCAGTATCCCGCCACCACCACAAGGAAGGCCATAGTACTTCCCAAGTTGCGTTGTTGCCATGCGCAGCAACGGAAACTCAGGACCGCCATGAGAGCATGTTGCCGATTTCATATCCAGGATTCTTGCCCAACTCGCATAGATAAGCGGCACATCCGGATTGACCGCTTTGGCCAGCACAAAACTACTCAGCAATTCTGCATTTGCCATCACCAGGGTAGAGGCCAACGTTGCAGGGGATGTGCCTCCGCACATGGGTCCAGATTCAATGAAAAGCGGTAACCCTACTTTTGCGGACTCGATAATCAACTCTGTCGCATCTTCTCTCAACATGAGAGGGCTTGTCAGACACACGAGAGTAGAAAAAAAGGGCTTTTCTTGAAGGGCCTCGAGGCTGCCTGCAACTTCCACCGCCATGGAAATATTCTTTCGTGTATTCTCCCTGTTCTGTGCCTCAGCGATAAAATGTTTCTTCGTATTCATCAAGAGGATCTTCGTCTCTATCACATCAACAATCTTGGAAGGCACATCCGTCGGTGTGCCCGGCACCAGGATAAAGTCAGGCGGGTCCAGGGCATCAGACAATCGTATGATGTCTCTGAGATCGTCACACACAACCTGACGATATTCATTTGTCTCGAAATCCAGCACGTTTGTTGCGATTCCAACAGTACCAAAATAAACCCGGTCGCCACCAATGAGCAAAGGAGGGCCACCCGTCCTATCATACAAACGCACACAAGATGAACACATTGAAAGGGTCTTGTTAATGAGATAATCGGGAATCTTCACCACCTGCGTTTTTGGATCGACTTTTGCGCCTGCCTTGTCAAGAATTTCCAGGGACTCCTCATGGGGCACGTGTGTTCCTATCTCCATGAGGAGCGCTCGTGAGGCCTGATCGATTTTTTGAAGTTCCTGGTCACTGAGGACCATCAGCTTTGGTTGCATCTTCTCCTCCTGAATCTATGGCATTTCATATTCCATGAACCCGTGCAAAATGCACATCCGAAACTTACCCGTCACATAAAACAGGAAGTTTTTCATCCGCCCTTACTTTATGGCCCAGGCATCTTCTCTTATAGCATTGCCTTGGATAATGCGATCCGGCTTGAAAATAGAGAGGTCAAGTTTTGGGGGCAGCCCCAAAATTAATTCAGACAAATATCGCCCGACGGCTGGTGCCTGTTGAAGCCCATGCCCTGAAAAGCCATTCGCGATAAAATAATTGTCCATTGCAAACCATTCACCAATGAACGCGTTATCATCGAGAGTGCTTACAGCATACAGGCCTGCCCACCCCCGCATGAGCTTGAGAGTATCAAAGGCAGGGACAAATTCTGCCAATTCAGGCCACAGAAGTTCATAGAACCTCTTATCATCCCAGCTAAAATCAAATCCGATTGGATCTTCATCCATGGACTTCCCAAGAAGGATCAGGTCTCCTGTCTCACTTCTGAAATAAAGGCCTG
>JAFDGR010000206.1 GCA_019309145.1 Deltaproteobacteria bacterium
CGCTGGCTTCTTGATCCCCTTCTTTGCGGTGTTGTTGGTTGGGATGACGTCGATTCCGACTGTTTTGCCTGGAGATAAACGGGTTCCACGTAAATAAAGGTATCCTGAATGGGGATGGCCAGGAGATTCCCCCTGATCACAGTGGAACCCCGCTGGCTCCAGAGGGTCAGTTCCTTTGAGATATGCGTTTGTTGATCAATCCTCGCTTCTATCTGCATGGGCCCGAAAACGAGTTTCTCCTTGGGAAGCTTGTACACGATCAGGTTCCCGTAGTTCGGTACATCGCACCTTGCCGCGAGCCACGCGATCATGTTGTCCTTTTTCGAAGGTGTGTAAGGGAGCATCAGCACAAATTCTTCTGTTTTCTCCTGGGGGAGCCGGATGATGATGTAGTAGGGCTCCATCTTTTGCCTGTCGCTCCCATAAATTTCATCAGGGAATTGCCAGAGGTCCTCCTGGTTGTAAAAGACCTGGACCTCCTTCATGTGGTAGGTCCGGTAAATGTCGGACTGAACCTTGAACAGGTCCTTGGGATAGCGGACGTGCCTTTGCAGGTCTTTGGACATCTTATTGAAAGGCTTGAACAGGTGAGGAAATATGCTCGCATACGTCCTGATAATGGGGTCCTTTTCGTCTGCTATGTAAAAGGACACATCTCCGTTAAATGCGTCAATAGTAATTTTTACGGAGTTTCGAATGTAGTTCAGTCTCCTGTTGAAGTAGGAGGATAACTTGGTGGAGTAAGGATACATATTGGAGGTGGTATACGCGTCCTGAATCCAGAAGAGCCGCCCTCCTGAGACAACCAGGTAGGGATCTCCATCATAATCCAGGAAGGGGGCAATGGCCCGGACCCGCCTGTCGATCCGCCGATTATACATGATCCTGCTCTCAGGGTTCAGGTAGGTTGTGAACAGGATTTGGGGATCGAAAAATTCGAGGGCAAAGAGGGCCCTCCTGAGAAACGAGGTAATGGGGACCCCGCCCATTCCCTGGTAATGGGCGTAGACATTCTGGTCACCCTTGGGATAGTCAAATTCCTTTGTATTGGTATTTACAAAGACATATTCATCTGTTTTCTCTCCGTAATAGATCTCGGGGTGTTCTATCCTCATGTCAAAATCAATAGTTGGGGGAAGATCTTTGATGATGAGATCCGGAAGGCCTTCGCTGGTAACCTTGTTGACCAGACTGGATGCCAATCCATATCCATGGGTGTATATGAGATGCCTGTTGACCCAGGTGTTGGCCTGGGGCGGCAGTTGATTCACCGAAAGTTCACGCGCAGACAGCATGACCTGCCGGTAACTGTTTTTTATTTGATAACGGTCCACATCCACGTCGTGGAAATCATAATATAACCGGATTGATTGAAGCTGATTGTAGGTCTGGAGAAGGGGCCGCTTGTCCCATATCCTGATATTCTGGATGGTGGCCTGGTCTGCAGAGATGTCCTGCATGCTCAGGGTATCGGCGACCGGAAAACTGACTTCCTTTATCTTGTTCAGGTTATATGCCTGCCGGGTGTACTTGATGTTGTGTTCAATGTACGGGGCTTCCTTTGTCAACTCGTTCGGCCTGACTATCACTTTCTGTACCACCATGGGGAGCAGGGTGCCGAGCAGTATGATCAGTCCCAACCAGACCGCGCCGCTCAGCCAGATCTGTTTTGTCCTGGTTTTGAACGCATTGAGGAACAGGATCAGCGCAAACGCAAGAGAAACAAAAATCAGGGCCCCATATGCGAGCATCCTGACATGGATATCCGTGTATCCAGCCCCGAAGGTAGCACCGCTCGTGGAATAGAGGAGGTTAAACATTTTCAGCCGGTAGCCCCAGGCCAGGAGCAGCGCGATGATACCGCCGAAGAAAATGAGGTGCTTTATGGCACGGGATTCAATATCGATCTTGGGTGCCAGAACCTGCTTTCCCTGTGCCTGGGCGTATTCATTTAAATTCGTTACCTGGATGGCTCCATTTTTCAAATACCAGGCTATGGTCACGATCGCCGTGAAAACAAACAGGACCAGGAGACCAGTCTGGAGAAAGAGGTAGAATGGCAGGGAAAAGACATAAAACCCGATGTCGTTGTGGAACAGGGGATCGTTGGTTCCAAAGGGCTGTTGATGAAAGAACCGAAGGACCATATCCCATTGCGCGGCCCCTTTTTGCGCAATCACAAAACTGATGATCACCACCAGGGCCCACATGAGCATGCCTGCCGATTTTCCAGAGAGGCCGAACTGCGCCAGAATATCCCCTTCCGGTGACTGAATCGGCCGTGGCCGGGCCAGGGCTTTGCTGCGGCTGGCAAACCAGAGGTTCAGGGCAACGAGAAGCATCAACAAGAGCCAGATGGCGACACCGATTCCAAACTTGCTCGTGAGCATTGTCCAGAAAACGGAGGAATAATGAAGTTTCCCGAACCAGAGCCAGTCAGGGTAAATGGAAAGGCCCCACCAGACGAGGAGGAGAACCACGAGCAGGATACCGATCAACCATTTTCTTTTCATGAGTGATTCCTTTCAGGACATGCCTTATAGTGTGCCGTTTAAGATCGTTCACAGATCATAGGCTTTTCGTTTGCAGGGTGCAAGTTGTTTTCGGAAGTCTGTGACTGAGTTCTTCCTCACGCAACGCATCAGCCTGTTTCCCCGGGTCGTTACGCATAAACAGGAAATTTCCTGCAGAGTTCGGCTCCTTTTTGTGCCACCTGGTCCAAGAGCTTCTTTTTATTGGCATTGATCAGCGCTCCGTCGATGAGCTTTGCTATTTCTTTCATCTCGGCCGTCCCCATCCCCCTGGTGGAAACAGCCGCCGTCCCCAATCTTATCCCACTGATTGTCCCCGGGTTTTCCGCGTCTCGCGGAATAACATTTCTATTGGTGATGATTCCTACGGATTCCAATATCTTTTCGGCATCATTTCCCCTTAGCCCCTTTGAGCCCACGTCAATGATTACCTGATGATTTTCAGTTCCACCAGTTACTATTCGATATCCTCTCGTCCCGAGCTCTTTGGCAAGACAAACGGCATTGGCAAGTGTCCTTTTTTGGATCTCTCCAAACCGCGGTTCCTGCGCCAGTTTGAAAATGACCGCCTTTGCAGCAATGAAATTGACCGCGCTTGTGCCCTGGCACCCGGGAAATACAGCCTTGTCAATCTTCTTGCCATATCGTTCTTTACAAAGAATCACTCCGCCCCTGCCTCCCATCATGGTCTTGTAACAGGTAAGGGTCACGAAATCACAGTACGGCACAGGGCTGGGAATCACCTTCCCCGCCACAAGGCCTCCAATATGTGCCGCGTCCGCGAACAGATATGCTGAGATATCCCTGGCTATGTCGGCCATCTTCTCGTAATCGATCAAGCGGGGATACGAGCTCGCCCCGGCCACGATCATCTTGGGCCTGAATGCTTCAGCCATGCGCCTGACATTGTCATAATCGATGAGCTCCGTCTTGGTATCCACGTGGTAATGACGAAAGGTGAAGCATCTGCTGGTCAGAGACGCCTGGTGGCCATGAGACAGGTGCCCGCCATGGGGCAGACTCATGGCAAGGACCTTATCGCCCACTTCAAGGACGGAGAAAAAGACGGCAAGGTTGGCTGATGTGCCGCTGTGAGGTTGAACATTTGCGTATTCCGCCCCAAAGAGCGTTTTTGCCCGCGAGATTGCTATCCTCTCAATTTCATCTACATATTTGCATCCTGCATGGAATCTCTTCCCTGGATACCCCTCGATGGTCTTGGTGTTCAATACTGATCCCATGGCCTCCATAATGGAAAGAGGAGCGTGATTTTCAGCGGCTATAAGGTCTAGAGTATTTTCGATTCTCGATTCTTCGTTTCTGATCAATTGTGCTATATCAGGATCATCTTCGGATACATGGAGCATTGCTTTTTTCTCCTTTTGAAAATGAGTGAGCACCAACTCAAAAAATGGAGAAAGTCCCCCAAAGAGCAGGCCCGGAAGGCAAGAAGTTTAGAAGCCGTGTCTTTCCAGGAAGGCGAGCACTTGGTGGACATATTCACGGGGCTGGTGTTCGTACGTATTATGGCCGCATTTGGGGAGCACGGCCAGCTCTCCCGCGGTGAGATGGCGATAGAAAGCCACGCCCTGCTCCACGTCAAAGAGAAAGCTCCGGTCAGGGTAGAGCACAAGGGCAGGGCACGCGACCCTGGAAAGCATGGGCCGAAGATCAAAGAACTCCCGGCCATAGGCACCGCCGAACCTGCGGAACTGGTTATAGAACGGTTCCGCACGTTCGGCGCCGTGCCACAAGATGAGCTTTTCTTTCAGATCGGGCTCAAGGTCTTGAAAAACGTGGGGAAACTTTGACTCGTTGAAGGCTGCCATGGGGGTATGACTGTAGCATTGGGTGCTGGACGTAATCACCGATTTCACTCGCTCATGATAGGTTGCAGCATAGTCAACCGCAACAACCCCTCCTTCACATTGGCCTATGACATGGAAGGAATTGATCCCAAGATACGTTACCAGCAACTCCAATTCCCGGACACTCTCCGGCCGGAATTTGTCACTCACATAGAATGCCTTGAAATCGCGTCCTGCTTCAGAATTTCCATATCCCCTTCTGTCATACATGATGACGCGATAACCATGGTCGACAAGGGCGGGATAGATATTGTTCCACATCTTTGTGCAGCCGAACCCGTGGTGAAGCAGGACAATAGGATCTCCATCGCCGTGTATTTCATAATAGAGCTTGATACCGTTTATCGCTACGAAGGACATGCAGCCCCCTTTTCCGGGTTGTGATCAGTTTTCCGGCTGGTAGACACGCTGGTCATGGACCATCCGGGACGTGATGAGCCCCTTTTCTTCAAGGATTTCCAGGTGCCCCACGGTCTCAGACATTCCAAGGAAGATATCCCATGCCTTGAGTTCCGGGAAAACGCTCATGGTGATACTGAAAAGATTCATCCCGTCGGGTACAGTCGGATGGGACTTCAACACCTGGAGGATCTCCTCTTTCCGTGTGTGATGGTGTTCCTTGATCTCCTTTATTCGCTTCCGGTGTTCGTGAAAAGGCTCTCCATGTCCCGGAAGAACCTCTTTGATGTCGAGATTTTCAGTCAGGCTGAGGGATTCCAGGTAATGGGAGAGGCTCTTGTATCCGGCGCCGTTTTCCCTGGTTTCCAGTTCGACAATCGGATTGGAGGTAATCTTTTCAAGAAGGTGATCCCCGGAAAAGAACCTCCTGTTTTCCCGGTCAAAAAAACACACGGACCCGCGGGTATGCCCCGGACAAGGAATAACTTCCAGGGTGAAGTCATCAAAGGGGATACTCCCACCGTCTTCCAGATCCATCACTTCGAAATCCCCCGGGAAGAATAACTTGAACCGGGCGTCCATCTGGTCGGTAATGGCTTCGAGGATATCATCGGGCAGGCCACCTTGCTTGAAAAAGCGGAGGAAGGGCGCTTTTTTCTTCTCAGCATAGGTTTCAATATCCCAGATACACTTGTCCCGGTCCCGGGGGTGGATGAAGATCTCCGCTCCGCCTGATTCCTGGATTTTACCCGCGAGTCCCACATGATCGAGGTGCCCATGGGTCAGAAGGACGCGCTTGATATCTGAAAGACGAACCCCTTTTGTCCGCAACGCGTGTTCCACCGTGTCCAGACCTTCCTTTGAGTGAAAGCCCGCATCGATCAGGGTGGGGATCGAGTCTTGAATGAAATAGATATTGACCGATCTGATTGGGAACGGTATCGGTATTTTAATTCTGGTAATATCGCTCACTTTTCTTTCTGCTCCTTGGTTTCGCCGACCGCACCGGGGGCTTCTTACAGATGCTTTTTGTTTTTCAGGCAACCGCGTTGAATTTTTTCAGAAAATATTATTTATAGCATTATTTATTGCTTTTGTTAACATTTGCTTTTTCTGGAGGAGTGAATGGGTGTATAAATCTCCTGGAGACGTAAGACGAAAAGAATGTTATAGGTCGCTTTGTCTTTTGAGCATTCATGAACGAACATCCTGAAACATAGTATCCTGTAACTTTTGTGTGCCGGAGGGGAAAAGATGCAGCAGTTCAGCGCGGAACAGATTGAGGCTTTATCAGGTTTTGTAGAGAAGGAACGCTTTTCCACGGGCATTTCGAATCGTGAACTGCATTTACACGACATATCGGCCCATCGTGGCGTCCTGCCGGCGGGAATTATCTGGCCCGTGACCACCGGGGAAATT
>JAFDGR010000207.1 GCA_019309145.1 Deltaproteobacteria bacterium
TTCTCTTTGTAAAAAAGGAAGCCACCGGAATTTACAGGAAAAGGTTATTGTGCATCAGCATCCTCCCCCGGTCTCCAAGCGTTGATTCCCGCCCCGCCCGGGAAAGAAAGAAATGAACATTTTTTCGACCTGAGGTCAACTCTCCCATGATGCTGGAGATAAATCCCGAAAGATGATATTTTATTCTTTCTTGGGTTATGACTTTCGCCATGAAAAAGGGAAGAAAAGGTGGATGCAATCTCTGTGGGAGCCGAAAATTCAGGGTAGCCTACGAAAAGTTCAACTATTCTCTGGTCCGGTGCCGGGGTTGTGGTCTGGTATATTCCTGGCCCCCGATTCCGGAAGATGTGCTTTTCCAAAGATATTCCGAAGAATATCTCTTCAACGAATATCTGCCCATTTTTAAAACCGATAGGACCGGTTTCCCGATCGATCTCATCCGGTCCCATTACTCCTTTTTCCTCCATCTGCTGGAGCGGTTTTTCAACTCCGGAGGAAAACTTCTGGATATCGGTTGCGGCCCGGGATTTTTTCTCAAGGTGGCTTCAGAGCGTGGTTGGGTGGGAGAGGGAGTAGATGTCTCGGAATCCGCTGTTCGGTATGCTACCGATGTAGTCGGAGTAAGGGCTCGTCAGGGAAAATTCGAAGATTTGAACTTTCCTCCTGATTCATTTGATGCTATTGTCTTGCTGGACACTCTCGAACATTTGTACGACCCGCTGGGATCGATGCGCCGCTGTTACGGCATCTTGAAAAAGGGTGGCTTGCTCATCCTCAATACACCTGATTACCAGAGTGTCAGTCGGCGGATCCTGGGAAAGAATTGGGCGATTCTTTCTCCTTTGGAACATCTCTATAATTTCAGTCAAAAAACATTGCATCTATTATTCAAGAAAGCAGGGTTCAAGGATTTCATCATTCATAATCAACCCGACTTCAACCCGGAAAACACGCATAGTCGGGAAAATCAGCGGTACCGACTCTGGAAAAAAATGCACGGCCGCCTGGAAAAATCGGATTATTATTGGAAATGGCGAGAGTTTAAGCAGAACGAACTGATGGATGATATGGCCGATCTGAAAACAGCGGACATGGAAGCGACCATGCGCGGGGCGACGACCGGTGATGCGTTACGTTTACAAGCCATCTGCCCAGGAGAAACAGAGACCATCCCTTTGAAAGCTGGACTTCACAAGGAGAAAAAGAGGCGTGTAGGCAAGAAAACATACCGGTTCCTGTCCCGAATCATCAGAGGAGATACCCTCATTGCAATAGCTAAGAAATGAAGGAAAAGACCGGCTTCGAATCTCTGGAAGACGCAGGTAATGCCCCTTTTGTTCAAAGGGGTATGGACAATCAGACAGAGTCGGTGATAAGCTATTTTCCTGTGGGGCCGCCCATGGTTGTTCTGGCGTTTTCTCAGGCAAGAACGCGGGGCCTTCCATGGGTTTCGATAAGGTCAATAAGAATGACTCCGGGTGGCCTGGTCGATAAAGCGGAGCGGCGGACAACCATGATCGATGACTAAGAAAACTCTTACCGGCGCAGCCTTTATCCTTTGTGCGGCACTGCTTCTGGCGGCCGTCTTTCTCATCCTTTTACAAAAGACTTCGCCTTCCTCAGAGCCCTCTCCCAATATCGTGCTCATCATCATGGATACGACCAGACAGGACCATTGTTCCTGCTATGATTATGCAAGAAAGACCACTCCCACACTGGAAAATTTAGCAAGGAGCTCAACCGTCTATCGGAAGGCCTATACGCCAGCTGGATGGACTTCCCCGGCTCATGCTTCCCTGTTTACCGGCCTTTATCCCATAGGTCATAGGGCGAGCCAGGAAAACTGGGTATTGGGCGAAGAATGGACCACAATCGCCGAGGTTCTCTCCACCCATGGATTTGAAACGATAGGCATTGTCGAAAATCCCGTCCTGGCTGTTCATAACAACTTTGACCAAGGATTCCAGCATTATTATGAAACCTGGAAGGCGGAAGAAGGGGACGCCGATATGAATAAAGCCCTGTATGCCTTCCAGGCATTCCTATCCTCAAGAAACGAGCAGAAACCTTTCTTTGCCTTTATCAATTTCATTGAACCGCATGCGCCTTACAACTCTTCAGGTCCGTTTTACGAGACATTCATCAGCGATTTCTCCATCCAGCTGGAACACAACATGTGGACCCAGCATTTCTTGGGGAAAGTCAAGTTTTCCGAAAAGCAAATACAGCATCTCCTGGAACTCTATGACGCGGAGATACTCTATACGGATTACTTAGTGGGACAAATTATCAAATCCCTTGGAGAACATGACCTGTGGGAAGAGACGGTTTTCATCGTCACTTCGGACCACGGTGAAAATATCGGTGACCATGACATGATGGCCCATGTCTTTTCCCTCCATGAATCCATCATCAAGATTCCCTTGATTATCCACTATCCAAAGCTATTCCCTCCCGGCACAAAAGACCAAGACCCGGCGCTTCTTGTGGACATCTTCCCCACCCTTCTTCATCTTTGTGGAATCGATGAAGAAAATTTTCCCTCCCACGGACAGAACTTGCTTGAGAGCAACAGGAACGGAAGGAAGATTTTTGCCGAGTATTACTATCCAAAGCAGGCCCTGAGCTGTTTCCCGAAAGAGCAACAGGGACATGTTGGGTTGGAACGGTTCAAAAGACGGATTAAAGCCGTTATCGATGGGCGCTTTAAATTGATCTGGGGAAGTAACGGAGCCCATGAACTTTATGACCTGGAGAAAGACCCCGGGGAAGAAGTGAATCTCATCCAGGATGAGCATTTCAAGAAGCAAAAGCAAAAGCAGGAGAAAGCGCTGGGAAAATTCGTCAAAAATCACTTTATAAAAAGGTTGGCACCTCCTGAGGACAGCCTGAAAAAAATGGATTCAAAAACCCTGGAGGCCTTGAGAGCGCTGGGTTATATAAAATAGCCCGACGTGGACAGAAATCTGCTCATCGTGAAAAGAACCATTTATTATATCTCGGTTGTCCTCTTGGTGTTATGTGCTCTTTTCCTGTTTGGAATTATCGTCGCTTCTTTTATTCCTCCTTCCATTTTAATCAGTGAATCGCAACTTTATTTTGGAGCCGTTTATGAAGGAGTGGTCACAAGACCACAAGATGTAACATTGGAGATGCAAGTTCCTCTTCTCGGTATTCATAAAGATCATCGCTGGAGGGCCGTGCCTGAGAAAGAATGGTTGTACGTTCGGCGCTCAAGGGGAAGAGGAAAAGGAGTGTTTCAAGTCGGAGTAGACCATTCCCGTTTGAAGCCGGGAAATTATAAAGGCAAAATCGACATAATCGTCTCAAAGACTTCGAGTTCCGCCAGAGAGATTGAAGTGTTCTTGAGAATTTTCAGGAAAGCATCGTCCTCTCCTCCCTTCGGATTCATCGATATTCCCGGCGACAGCCAGACCCCGGCCGGCCGGATTGTTAGAATTGAAGGGTGGGCTTTGGATGATATTGAAGTCGTCAAAGTCTCGGCCAAGAGAACGCCCTTTCCTGAGGATGTTTCTCCCATTGACCGTGACGGGCTTGTTTTTCTGGGAGACGCCGTTTTCAGGGAGAGATCAAGGAAAGATGTCCGGAGAGCGTTTCCTCGATTTCCGTTGAATCATAGAGCCGGCTGGTGGATTTTACTGGAGCGCCGAGATCTTTCTCCCCAAGACCGTTCACCGGTTGAGCTTCATATCATCGCCATGGATAAGGAAGGGAACCAAAAAAGCTTGGGAAAAAGGACGATCGTACTATCACCCGTAAAATGACCGAAGAAACATCCGGAAACAGCTCCGTGAATCGTATCAAAAAATCCATTTTAATACTTTTGAGTGTACTTCCCCTTGTTTTCCTGGTGAGCCGGATTCACAAATACAAGGTTGACGTTCCTTACTGGGATCAATGGAATTTTATTCCTATTCTTGAAAAAGCCCATGAAAAGACATTGACTTTCAAAGATTTATGGGAGCCCCACAATGAACATCGTATTGTATTCCCCAGGATAATCATGCTCATTCTGGCTGATATCAGCGATTGGAATATCTCGTACGAATTATACTTTAATGTAGTCTTGGCATTCGGGGTCTTTCTTTTGCTGGTTTATCAAATCAAAACCACCCTTGTTTCCTTTAAGATATCTTTTTCTTTCTGGATTATCCCCGTCATTTCGATAATCGTTTTTTCGCTCAACCAATGGGAAAATTGGTTGTGGGGCTGGAATATCCAGGTTTTCCTGAATGTTTTTTCTATCGTCGGAGCAACGGTTGTATTGGCCAACCCGAATCTCAGTTGGTGGAAATTCATCCTGGCCGTTCTCCTGACCATTATAGGAACCTATTCTTACGCCAGCGGGATCTTGTTTTGGCCCATCGGGATAATTATATTATCCTTATCGCCTCTGTCGAAAGCCAAAAAAAAGTTGATGGTTATTTCTTGGGGGATTATGGGAATAATATGCATTTATGCTTATTCTCTTGGATACCAAGCCCCTCCCCATCATCCTCCTCTTGCCTTCTTCATGGAAAACCCCTTGAAATTTATTAAATATGTGC
This sequence comes from Deltaproteobacteria bacterium, assembly GCA_019309145.1. Taxonomy (GTDB): domain Bacteria; phylum Desulfobacterota; class DSM-4660; order Desulfatiglandales; family Desulfatiglandaceae; genus B46-G9. The sequence goes on from JAFDGR010000207.1 coordinate 4,569, forward strand.
TGACATATTTGGGCACGACCCCGCTTACCTCGGACGTTAATCCGCAACTCGTTTTTTTAACCGGATTAACCGGATTAATTGTTTTCGTGATTACTTCAGCCATGTTGCTAGGATACTATAAAAAGAAAGCGACTGTTCTTCTTCCTTATTTATCATTGAGTGCTTATGCCCTGGCCAGTGCAGTTCTTACAGGAATCGGTCGGGCGGGATTCGGAGAAGTCCAGGCCGTGAGTTCCCGATACATAGCCTTTGGTTCCCTCTTGTGGATATCCATGTTATTTTTCTTGTTCCTTTTAATGAAAGAAAAACGGAATCGATATTTGTTCTCCGCTCTTGCCGGAATGGTGATTTTCCTTGTCATCCAGAGCTCCTTGCATTCTGTGGTTTTATTCCGCGAAAGGCAAGAGCGGCTCCTTCCTGCGCGGCAGGAGCTTCTCCTTCTTAAAAATAGAGAGCTGCTCAAACAGATTTATCCCCATTTGACAAACATCGATGAAGAAGAATTCGAGAGGCAACTCGAATTCTTAAAAAGGCACAGGTTATCTGTCTTTCGTGAGCAATGTCCTTGAAATCGGGGCCGGCATACAATCTAAAAAAAACGAGCCGGAAGCCCCATGCATGGGGTGTTCAACAGGACCCAACAGAAGCCCGCTGACCCAGAGAAGCCGCAATCGTGAAATCGCGAAAAAGCGAGCCGGCTGCCGCTTCTACCGGATGCGGAAGCCTTCCCGCTGAGGATCGCGGAGAGGTCGCTCGGCCAGGTTGTATGTCCGGGGCTTGATGCGGACTACAACCCTGACCGGCCGGCTGCGGAACACACCGTCGGTCACCGCAAAGTGGAGCACGTGCTCTCCCAGGAACCCGGGAAGGGGCATCCAGGCGAAGGTGCCGCCCTCCTGGTCAAGCGTCGAGCCTGGAGGAAGGGGCTTCGTCTCCTCCGCCCCCCAGCCGATGAACCGGCATCCCGGCGTGCCTTCAAGGTGAAGCTCGACGCGCTCCACCTCCTCGATCTCAAGGCTCACCTCTTCTGTGCCGTCCACCCCGATCCTTCTCTCCACAGCCGAGGCAGTCTCCAGGGCACCTCTCCACGGCTCAAGCTTCTGCAGCAACCGGGAACGCATCCCCTTCAGCCATCCGCTCACGCCCACTTGCAGGCTTCCGCTCCAGTCAGTGGGGTAGGTGCGGAATGTTCCCGGAGCGGTGACCGAACCTCCCAGGTTCTGGATCTCGAAATAACGGGAGCCGATGCCGGCCATCTCTCCGAGGTTGTCCTCCACGCTCCAGACGATGGAATGGACGCCGTTGGCGTACTCCGTGGTGTCGATGTAGTAAAATCCCACGGCCCCGTCCGAGTTGGCGTAACCGGGAAAGAGGGTGGCTATGTCTGAGCGGTAGTGTCCGTAGTCGGGATGTCCCAGGGGAAGCCCATCCACCCAGACCCACATCGTCGAGCCGTCCTCGGGAATGTACTTGGGCTGGGGAGTCAGGGCCCATCCGAAATTGACGTAGGCGGCCCCCGATACGACCCCTCCTTGGGCCGGAGTGTCGATGGTACCGAAGGGCTTTGTGCTGTTGGCGTTGTCGCAGGTGATGGACTTCGTCCCCAGCACAACCCGGTGGCCGTTTCCATCATAGGCGACGGC
>JAFDGR010000208.1 GCA_019309145.1 Deltaproteobacteria bacterium
CCAAGTCTACGCCAAATATACAAACCCGCCCGTAGCTGAAAATACCTGATCCGGTCTCTCAAAATTTTCTTCGCCAACACCGTTTCTTCTTCAATCCTTATATCGGAATTCTAGATCGTTATCGATGCGCTTGACTTGCGCAGAGCGAAGGATATAAACTTAAAAAAAACAAAGGGTGTTTCGTTTCGTGGAGAGACCGGGAAACAAACACTTCATGGAGAATGACCATGTCCAAAAAAATATTGATTGTGGATGATGATCCCGATGTCGTTCTTTTTTTATCCACGGTGCTCCAGGACCAGGGATTCGAAGCCCTTGAAGCCCGGAACGGCCAGGAAGGTTTTGAAAAGGCCGCTTCGGAACGACCGGATCTGATCCTACTGGACCTGATGATGCCGGAGAAGAGTGGCATTTCTCTGCTTCATGATCTGAAAGCAGAGAAAGAACTGGCAAAGATACCAGTGATTATGGTGACGGGCGTTTCAGGTGAAACAGGTATCGATCTTGAACATTTTTTCAAGAAGCCTTCCTCCGGCGACAGCGGTGATACCGCGCCAAAACCGGACGGATACATAGAAAAGCCCGTGGATCCCCAGCGCCTCCTGAAGCTTGTGCAGGAGCTCCTCTAGTTGCTGAAATCAAGGGTGTACGGGCAAGCCTGAACCGTGAACCTGACAACCCGGGTAGTTGCCATATGAACGCATTCAATGTCGCAATTGTCGGAGGAGGTCCGGGTTGCCTGGCTATCATCGACATGATCTCCAGCGATCGACTCCGGCAGCTTCAAATGAACCTTGTCGGCATCGCCGATATTAATCCCAATGCCCCAGCCTTCAGAAAAGCCAAATCACTCAATATTTATACCACCCAAGACTATCATGATTTATTCAGCCTGGAAAATCTCAATCTCATTATCGAATTAACGGGTAATCCAGCCGTCAGCCGGGCACTGCAGAGGGAAACACCCTCCGCGGTCCAGGTGATGGATCACACCGTGGCACGGCTCTTCTGGGAAGTGCTCCGCCTGGAGGAAGAAAAAATCAAGGCCCAGAGAGAGGGAGAAGAACGTCTTGAGGCGGAAAGAGATCAGACAGCCGCGATCCTCGATAATCTGAGTGACGGGGTTCTGCTTATCACAGAAGACTTTCGGATTGAGAATGTGAATGAAACATGTCTTTCGCAGTTCCATGTGACCCGCGAAGAAGTCATCGGACAGAAGTGTTTTGAGATGTTCTTTTGCCGGAGCGAGCCCTGTGAAACAACGTTTTGTCCCCTCACCGACCTGTCTCCTGAACATGCGCCCACCAGGCACAAAGAGTATTCTTTCTTGCGGCAGGGAAAACGGGTTTATTACGAGGCAGACTACAATCGCCTTGATAATGTCCAGGGTGATGGGTCTCGCTGGCTCATTACCCTGCGTGATATCACCAACCGGAAGAGGCTCGAACTTGATCTCGAAAAATCACGAAAAAGATACAAGGACCTCTTTCAAAACGCTCGAGAAGGCCTCGCTTTTTTTGACGACCGGGGAAAAATCCTGGAGGTGAATTTTTCGCTGGGGCAGATGCTGGGGTACACGAGTCAGGAACTTGAAACCATGACCATTTCCGACCTTGCCGTCGGATCTTCCAAGTCCATCCTCCAAGAACACCTTGACGGACTCAAGATCCTGGGGTTTGTTCCCGTGGAAATGGAATTTGTCACAAAAGACGGCGCTATTCTCCCAGTGGAATGCCAGATACGGTGGGTACAGGATGACAAACTCTTCCAGATGATGACACGTGACCTGTCCTTGAAGAAGAAGCTGGAAGAATCCATGAAGGTCTATTCGGAAAAACTGGAAAAGGAGGTTGAAGAGAGAACCCGGGAACTCAGGAAGTCGGAAAAAGAGGCAACCCGACAGAGAAAGACGGCGGAGGGTATCCTCCATGGGACGCCGATTCCCATGTTCGTTCTGGATAAGGATCACAAAATCGCATACTGGAATAAGGCGTGTGAAAATCTCACCGGTTTCCCTGCTGATGAAATGATCGGGACCGATCGTCACTGGGAACCCTTTTTCCCCCACAAGAGACCTCTTCTTGCGGATCTCATTATTGACGGAGACCTCCAGAGGATACAGGAACTCTACCGGGGAATGCATTTAAGGAAGTCTTCCATCGTTGAAGGAGCCTTTGAGGCTGAGCACTTCTTTTCCCATTTGGGGAAAAACGGGACACACCTTTATTTCAACGCGGCACCTATAAAGGACGATTCAGGCGCGGTACAGGGTGCCATTATCACGTACCAGGATTTCTCGGAACGGGTTAGAATGACCGAGGAAATCAAGAGGCGTGAGGCCTTCGTGCAGAACCTCATTCAGAACTCCATTGATGGTATCATCGCCACCAACGAAAAAGGAAATATTGTTATTTTCAATCGTGGCGCGGCTGAGATCCTTGGCTATGCACCTGCGGAAATCATCGGGAAGATGAGCTATCAGGAAATCCTTTCCCCGGGCACGGCAAAGCTCATTCGTGCTGCCTTTTACGGTCATGATTACGGGCCGGTCGGCAAGATCATCAACATGGAAGTCCAGGGCAAAAACAAGGACGGAGCGGCCATACCACTCAGGCTTTCAGGGACACTGCTCTATGAAGCGGGGCAGGAAGTGGGAAGTGTTGTTTTTATCCAGGATCTCCGCGAAATCCATCGTCTTCAAAAGGAAAAGGAGCAGGCCCAGCGAATGGCGGCTATCGGGCGGACCGTTGCCGGCCTGGCACACTACATCAAGAATATCCTGAACGGGCTTCGCGGGGGTGCCTATGTGATTGATTCCGCCATGTCAAAACAAGACCTTGATCTGATAAAGAAAGGCTGGGACATGGTGGAGAGAAATATCGACCAGATCGGCAACATCGTCATGGATATGCTCATCTATTCCAGTGAAAGAAAACCCCAGTATGAATGGATTGATCCCAATGAGATCGTCAATGATATTCTTGAGCTCATGGCAGACCGCGCCGGTCTTTCCCGGGTGGCCCTGGTCTCGGAATTGGATGGGGAGATTGGAAAGGTGGCCATGGATAGAATGGCGATTCATCGTTGTCTTTTGAACTTGGTCAGTAATGCCATTGACGCGTGTACCCTCGAAGGGATTGTAAAAGGAAATGCCCAGGTAGCAATCAGGACGGACAAACCTCCCGGTTGGGGCGTTAGATTCAGAGTCACAGACAACGGGACCGGCATTGACCAGGAGACCCAGGAAAAGCTCTTCAAGGATTTTTACACGACAAAGGGGTATAAGGGCACGGGCCTGGGCCTGCCGGTGACCCACAAGATCGTCCAGGAACATGAGGGGAAGGTTTTTTTTGAGACCGAACCGGGAAAAGGCACCACCTTCACCCTCCTGCTGCCCGAAAAATAACCCTCGTGCCTCGCAAAAAGATTGCTGTGTCCCTTCTATGACGTTTATTCAAAGATCGAGTCGAAACCCGGGTTAAATATAGTGATGGGCATAGGTTCGGACGGGATGGCCGTCCAGGACATGGAACTGCCGGGTTTTTTTCAGCGTGACCGGGGAAAACATGCCGATGGGGAGGTAAATGATCTGCTTTCCCAGCCGCGCCGCTATGCTCCGGCACCAGCCCGAAGGAGGCGTGGCCGACACGTACACAACGTGCTTCTCAACGCTGTAATCCAGGGCCGCAATCAGGAGCCTTTCCGGTTTGTTCCGCGCGAAATGAAAGAAGGGATCCTTCCAGATATCGTACACCCGCAGGGGCGGATAAGTAAGCATGAAGCCCCCGTACTGGCATCTGGATATGCCCGGGCCGTCCATGACTTCCCCTGCCGGAGTACTGTAAAATGCCATATCTGATTCCTGCTCGTGCTCACCGAGCCAGGTCACGCACCACGGAAACTGCTCTTTTCCTTCCTTGTCCGGAAGATCAGGATCGAAAATCACCACGACGGAACCCACTTTTCCCCGCAATGGCTTTTCTATCTTCACATATATTTTCTGTCTGGCCCAGTCACGGATCGTTTCCCTGATATCAATACCATCCGCCATAGAGCAGGTGAAAGGCTCGATATGGGTATTTTCCGCTGTCTTTATCTGGAGGGCCTTTTTTTGCAGATATCGTCCATATCCTTCGATAACCACGTCCTCCGGGGGGTATGAGCAGATGCTCCGGACGTTGAATTCCCGCTTCCATTCCCCGGGCTTTCGCTCCCTTCTCTTTTTTCTGACCGGTATCGGCACCAGGCGTCTCCGAAGGGTCTTCAGGCGACGGTGAAATTTGATACGCTTCTGATCCAGGAAAAGATCTTCACCGCGAAGCCTGAGAACGGGTAACCCGGGCGCTTCTTCCTGCCAGGGATACCGGCTTCCCAGATCCCAGACCTCGTAGGCAAAATCATCATCGGCAACCCCCCTTGCCGCCACCACCAGTTGATAAAAGCTCGGTACCAGGAATCCTGAGAGAAGGGCATAGTTCCTGCTGAATGTATACAGGGTTTTCAGTTGCATCCTGGAGAGGTCCTCCTTATTGCGCTTCCAGTAGTTCTTCCCGGCAAGGTCGATAAGGCGGCTGTTCATCTCAAGGCGATCAAGGGCGATAGAGCGTTTCTCTGATCTTGCTTGTTCATAGGCCGCCGCGAGAAAGGGCATTTCCGTCATGATCTCACGGCTGGACTCTTCATGGAGATGCGCGATACCCACTCCTTCCCTTTCCCGCCGCCCGATCACCTGGGTCTGGGAACGATCAAGGTGCTGAAGGATTCCAGGGAGATGGAAAAGCCCACCCACAAAAAGCACGCGTTCCGCTTCCCGGCTCAGATGCTGCAGATGGTAGGCCATGGTCTTCTCCCGGAGGAGGTCTTCAGGTGACCGCTCATCTCCATGATGGATGTGGAGATAGGCCTGCGCGTAGAGAAAATGACCTATTCTGGCAGCGGCGTACGGATCGGGCATGGGGGAGAAATCCATTGGGTACCCTTCGGTGTCCCGATCAATGAACCGGATGGGGATTCCCTCTGCCTGGGCCAAACGTATTGCTTCTATCTGCCCGTCGGTAGGTTCCAGGAGCAGATAGGTAAACGTTCCATCCTGTTCTTCATAATAGACGACTGAAAGGAGTGGAAGACGCTCCACCCCCTGGATGATTCTTTTTTCCAGCGTGACCGGGAATTCCACCGCCACCACGTCCGGCCGGAAGCTCTCAAACTGCCGGCGCACCTCGAGAGCGAATTCAACCCTGTTGTGGAGAACAGGAACAAGGCGAACGTTCTTCCAGGTGAAGTTATTGTTCAAATTGCCGGTCATCTACGATTTCCCCGAAATAGTCTGACGCGGTCTTGTCCAGGATCATTGAGGCCGCCTCCTTGAGAAGAAAAAGGACTCTCGTCCGCTTTTCCGCTTCGGTCAATCGTTCACCACCATCCACAAGACGTTTCAGGGCATAGCGGGCGATGTTGATTCCATCTCTTGCCGAGTATCGTTCGTTTGCTTCATGGGCCGTCTGCAAAAATTCCACGACGTATTCCAGGATTTCTTCGTCGGCGAAAGGGAGGTTCTTGCGAAGAATCTCAAGCTCGTCATCCTTTTCCGGGAAATCGATGTAGATCTGAGGCTGCAGTCTTGAGTGGATATACTCCGGGAGTTCAAAGGTGCTGGCGTCGTCATTCAGGGTCGTACAGAAGCGGAATTCCGGATGGGCCTTGATCTTGATCCCCGCCACCACCGATTCCACGTACCGTCGGCTGTCCAGCAGGGGCGCCAGGGAGGCCCAGCTTTTCTCACTCATCCTGTTTCCTTCGTCAATAATGGCAATACCACCCTTGATCATGGCGGACACCACCGAACTGGCCATGTATTTTATCTTCCCTTCCTCTGAGATGACGGGGGTGACAATGAGATCTTCGGGCCTGGTATCCATGGTCGCCTGAAAAAGATACACGGGCCTGCCAAGGCTCCTCCCGGCATGATACGCAAGAGTTGTCTTGCCGACCCCGGGTTTCCCGATGAGCCTGGGATTGAGGGGAAAATCATTCTCTCCAATGACCAACCACGCGGCAAGGACCTGGGTGACGAGCTCCGGTTGTCCCACCCAGGACATGGGCAACTCATCGGGCTGGCATAAATAGAGATCCACCCCGTCAATCTGGACTTTTTCCATGAAAAAACCTCCGGCGTTCCTTTTGTGGTTCTTCGCACTTTGTTTTAT